>DXFY01000061.1 GCA_019114205.1 Candidatus Tidjanibacter gallistercoris
TGCCCCTTGCGTTTTTTACCACTTGGCATAGTTTCTCAATTTTTAATATTTGTGGTTAGATGGAAATAATTGACCTATTTTTTCTTCTTAGGCTGCTCTTTCATCGTGTCGTTCTTAATCTGCGCCACGAAACTTTTGGAAGGCTTGAAAGCGGGAATACAGTGGGCGGGGATATCAATGGAAGTACCCTCGGTGATATTCCGGGCCACTTTCGGCGCACGGTCCTTGATGATGAAACTGCCGAATCCCCTGAGGAACACGCCCCTGTCCTTACCTTTCTTGTCCTTGTTCTCGATGAGGGCGTTCTTTACGCTCTCCATAAACGCTTCAACAATCTGCTGAACCTGCGCTTTCTCTACTCCGGTCTGTTTCGAGATTTCATTAACTATATCGGCCTTCGTCATGTTTGTAAGTATTTAATTATTCGTAATCGTACAGTACCATCGAGGACTGCAAATATACTTAATTTATTAATTAATATATCAACACCGTATCAATTTTTTTCGCCGCGGCATCCTGCAAAGCGGTTTTGACAATCAACATTATCGTCCCGCAGCATGGCTTTCCGCACTCTTCGGGTAACAAATCCGGACTGTTTTCCGCACCGCCCTTACAGAACGCGCACCGCATCCTTTTAGTATCTCGTTGCCAGCCGTTCCCGACCGGGGCAGACATCCGTTCCCCGAAACAATTTATATGCCACATTTTCCGGAAAAGGATACCGAACTCGCAAAAAATCAAAAAAATATAGTTCATGCACAATAATACGGCGCCGTACGCCTTTTCATATTAAAAGAGAATTGCATTAACTTTGCTTTACAGGAGTACCCGCTGCCCGTCAGCGGGCCGCAAAAACATACGACGGCATGAACGAAGGCAGAATACTCTGGGTGGACGACGAGGTCGATTTGCTCAAGTCGCACATCCTCTTCCTCCGGGGCAGGGGATACGACGTGGATACGTGCAACAACGGAGCCGATGCAATCGAGATGGTGCGCACGGCGCCTTACGACCTCATCATACTGGACGAGATGATGCCGGGCATGACGGGGCTCGAAACCCTGCCGCTCATCAAGGAACTGCGTCCTACCACTCCGGTCATCATGGTCACCAAGAGCGAGGAGGAACGCATCATGGACAAGGCAATCGGTTCCAAAATCGCGGACTACATCATCAAGCCGGTCAATCCGAATCAGGTGCTCCTTTCCATCAAAAAGAACGTACATTCCCAGCAGCTCGTCACCGAACGAAACACGGCGGACTACCGCGCCGAATTCGGACGCATCTCCTCGTCGCTGGCCGACGCCCGCGACTTCAGCGACTGGTGCGCCATCTACAAGAAGTTGGTGAACTGGGAAATCGAACTGACCGAATCGAACGACGACGGCATCCGGGAAATCCTGGCCTATCAGGAAAACGAGGCGGACAACGAATTCGGCAAATTCGTCAAACGCAACTACCTCGACTGGATTAACCGCCGCGACGCCGCCACACCCGTCATGTCGCACACGCTGCTGCGCGCGCGGGTTTTCCCCATCGTGGAGGAGCGCGAAAAGACCACCCTGCTCGTTATCGACAACTTCCGGTACGACCAGTGGCGCAGCATCAACTCGCTGCTGCACGGCTATTACGACATCGAATCCGAGGACTTCTATTGCAGCATTCTTCCCACCGCCACGCAGTATGCACGCAACGCGCTCTTCGCGGGCCTCATGCCGCTTTCTATCGACAAAATCATGCCCGACCGGTGGCTGAACGACAACGAGGAGGGAGGCAAGAACAAGTACGAGGAGGAATTTCTCATGCGCCAGCTGCAGTCGGCCGGGAAACGGTGGCGGACCACGTTCGACAAACTGATACGCCCCGAAGCCGGACGGAGGCTCATCGACAACATCCGGCACGTCTACGATGCCGACTTCTCGGTCATCGTCTACAACTTTCTCGATATCCTCTCGCACGCCCGCACCGAAACGGAAATCATCCGGGAGCTGACCGAAGACGAGGCGGCCTTCCGTTCCCTGACGCGCTCGTGGTTCGAGCATTCCGACCTGTACACCATACTCAAGATGCTCGCCGAGCGGAAACATACGGTCATCATCACCTCCGACCACGGCACGATACGGGTAGACAACCCCATCAAAATCATCGGCGACCGGGAGACCTCGCCCAACCTGCGCTACAAGACCGGACGCAACCTCAATTACAATCCGAAGGAAGTGTTCGAGATAACGAAACCGGAGGAGGCGCAGCTGCCGCAGAGCAACCTGACCTCCACCTACGTCTTCGCGACGGGCCGCGACTTTTTCTCCTATCCCAACAACGCGAACAAATACATCCGTTACTACCGGAACACTTTCCAGCACGGCGGCATTTCGATGGAAGAGATGCTGGTGCCGTTCATCGTCCTGCGTCCCAAAGGGTAAGCCGCCGCAGGCCTGTCGGCCGGACAGGGGCGGGCGGAATCGCTGCGGGTGAGGCGACCGCGGGACGGCGAAAACGGCGCGACCGGTGCCGTTTTCGCCGGGCGTGTACGGACAACCGGATTATTTCCTAATTTTGCGGACAAAGCGTTTCCGATGAAAAAAATCGTAACGAACTCGACCGGCGACCTGCCGCAGGCGGCCGATGCGGTGATAGCCGGCGCTGCCGGCAGGCGCGTCGTAGCATTCTACGGCGAAATGGGGGCCGGCAAGACGACGCTCATCCGTGCGATTTGCGACCGGCTCGGCGTCGCCGATACCGTGACGAGTCCCACGTTCGCCCTCGTCAATCACTACGTATCCGGCAGCGGCGACGACATTTTCCATTTCGACTTCTACCGTATCGAACGGCTCGAAGAGGCGTTCGACCTGGGATACGACGAATATTTCGACAGTGGGGCGCTCTGCCTGGTCGAATGGCCCGAAAAAATCGAATCCCTCCTCCCGCCCGACACGCTCCGGGTAGGGATAGAAGTCACCGGCCCCGACAGCCGCACGGTTACAATCGGATGACCGTGCCGGGCCCTAAAACCTCCTGTACATGACACACGAAGAACTGATGCGCGAAGCGATAAGGCTTTCCGTAGAAAACATCGCCGCAGGCGGCGGGCCATTCGGTGCCGTGGTCGCCCGGCAGGGCGAACTCATCGCCACGGGCACGAACCGGGTAACCAGCTCGTGCGACCCGACGGCACACGCCGAAGTCAATGCGATACGGGCCGCAGCGGTCAGGCTCGGCACGTTCGACCTCGCCGGATGCGAACTGTACACCTCCTGCGAACCTTGCCCCATGTGTCTGGGAGCCATCTACTGGGCGCACATCGACCGGATATATTATGCCAACGGCAAGGACGACGCACGGGATGCCGGCTTCGACGACTCGTTCCTTTACGACGAGTTCGGACGCGCACCGCAGCAGCGCCGGGTGAAAACGGTTCCCATGCTCCGGGAAGAGGCCCTGAAGGCATTCGCAATCTGGAAAGCAAAACCGGACAAAACCGCTTACTGACACCTCCGGCGGTCGCGCGGAACCTGCCCGACGCACCCCCTTGTAATACCGCACCGTTACCACGACGCCCTCTCCCCTGTTTCCGTTACATCCGTACCTTACCGCGTCCGGAACATTGCCGGAACGGGCACAACAAAGAACGAAAACCTCTGCCCCGACAGCCGCACAAAGCTGCAGCTGCCGCAAGCACAGGCTACTCCATAAACGGAATACTTCAAATGGACTGCAATCCGAAAACACCGTCCCACACCCCTGCCAGCTCGACCGACACGTTCCAAGACCGCCGGAAGCTCCCGACGCCCCCTGCCCGGCGGCAACGACACGAGACACCATCCAGTCGCAAAGCCTGCCGGCAGCACCGCCGCCGTACCCACACGACCACCGCAGGGAACATCCATACGCCTTCCGGCCGCAGCGTTCTACCCGCACCCGCCGCATAAGCCGTCCCCGATTTCCGTCCCGCCTCAGTCCCCCTTCCGCCGTACTTCTCCCGCTTCTTCCCCCAGACAGCACACCGCCGGCAACGCCCCGCCGCCGGAGTGCGCAGCATCCGCCCGACATACGGACAATCGTTTCGACTAAGGGCACCCTTGTACCCCTGCGAAGAGACAGTGCCTTTCCAATGCTCCTCCGCCCCGGCAATCCGCAGTTTCCGCCCGACCTGCCGAGAATCGCCCCAACGAAAACGGGGCACGGCCGCACGCCGTACCCCGTCATAAAGGTTTACACAAACCGACCGTTATACGAACGGCAGTTTCACCACCTCGGCCTTGAGCAACCGCTCGCGTACCTTGATGTAGATGTCCGTACCGACTTTGGCAAATTCCGGTTTTACGTACCCCATGCCGATACCCACCTTGAGGCAGGGCGACATCGTACCCGACGTCACGACGCCGATTTTGTTGCCCTCGGCATCGGCGATTTCATAGCCGTGACGCGGAATGCCGCGGTCTATCATCTTGAATCCTGCGAGCTTGCGCGTCACGCCCTCGGCCTTCTGCTTCTCCATGAGCGGACGGTCGATGAAATCCTTGCCTTCGACGAACTTGGTTATCCATCCCAGACCGGCTTCGATGGGCGACGTCGTATCGTCGATGTCGTTGCCGTAGAGACAGAAGCCCTTCTCCAGACGGAGCGTATCGCGCGCGCCCAGTCCGATATTCTTGAGGCCGTATTCCTCGCCCGCTTTCCAGAGCGCTTCCCAGAGCTTGTCGGCATCCTCGTTGGCAATGTATATTTCGCAGCCGCCCGCACCGGTGTATCCCGTCGCGGAAAGGATGGCATCCTTGATGCCGGCCACTTCGGTTTTGACGAACGTATAGTATACGAGGTCTTCGACCGGTTCCTTGCACATTTTCTGAACGATTTTCATGGCGAGCGGTCCCTGTACGGCGAGCTGGCATATTTCGTCCGAAGCATTGTAAATCTCCTTGCCCGCGGTGAGGCCGAATGCCTTGCCCTCCTCCACGATGTGGGCATAGTCTTTCGCTATGTTGGCGGCATTGACCACGAGCAGATAGGTTTCGGCGTCGATACGGTACACGAGCAGGTCGTCCACGATACCGCCGCGGCCGTTGGGCATGGTCGTGTACTGTACCTTGCCGTCGGTCAGCGCGGCCACGTTGTTGCTCGTTATCCGCTGCAGGAAGCCGAGCGCCTTCGGGCCCTTAATCCATATTTCGCCCATGTGGCTTACATCGAACACGCCGGCTTTCTCCCGCACGTTGATGTGCTCCTCGTTGATGCCCGTAAATTCGATGGGCATGTTGTACCCCGCGAATTCGGACATTTTGGCGCCGTTCGCGATGTGATACTTGGTAAAAGGTGTCGTTTTCATTATTTCCGTGTTTGTATATTTTAGGAATTATTCCGTAAGGTCAGCCGCGCTTCACTCCCAACCGCGGACAGCGTTTGAACTCTTTGGTCCGGTCGAACAGATAACGGTAGGTCACGTGCGTCTTGTTGCGGTGGGCGCAGACGTAATTCTCCACCATGCGTATCATCACGGGGTTGAAATCGCCCATCCATGCAAGTTCCAGCGTCTTGTAGTGTATCTCGCCGCGCGCTACCGTCCGTTCGAACTCGTGCATGATACCGGATTCGATGCCGCGCCCGTGATACTCCGGCGCCACGCCGAAGATGATGGCGAACACGCGGTCGGCCTTGTGCGTCCATTTCAGCATGGCCATCAGGCGCAACTTGTTGACGAGGTTCATCTTCCCGTGGAAACGGCCGATGACTCGGTTCAGGTCGGGTACCATGATGAAGAAACCGACCGGTTCGTCGTTGAAATAGGCGAAATAGATGAGCTTCTCGTCGATGATGGGTTTCATGTTCCGCATGAGCGCCTGGGCCGCCTCGCGCGTCATGGGACGCACTCCGGGGAAGTTGGCCCATGCCTTATTGTATATAAGGCGGAAATCGTCGGCCACCTGTTCGAGGTTCCGCTTGTCGATGTGGTCGAAACGGTATCCCGGCGTCTCTTCCAACCGTTTCACCCGGTCGTAAACGCTCTGGTTGAACTCTCCGACCCGTATGTTGCGCTGGTAGGTATACTGATTGAAATAGTTCCGGAAACCGTACCGTTCGAACAGGTCTTTATAATAAGGCGGGTTGTAGGGGTTGGCGTAAAGCGGCTGGAGCTCGAATCCCTGCACGAGGCATCCCCACCATTCGTCCCTGTTGCCGAAATTGATGGGGCCGTCCATCGCCTCCATTCCCTTGCTGCGGAGCCAGTCGCGCGCCGCGTCGAAAAGCATGTCGGCCACTTCCTGCGAATCGATGCACTCGAAAAAGCCGCATCCCCCCGTGGGCTGTTCCTCCTCGGCCGCCTGGTCGGAATTGTAAAAGGCAGCGATGCGTCCTGCGATGCTTCCGTCCGCAGCACGTACTATCCAGCGGATTGCCTCTCCGCCCTCGAACATCCGGTTCTTCGAGGGGTCGAATACCGCCCGGATATCGTCATCCAGGGGCTGCACCCAATTCCGGTTGCCGCGGTACAGTTTCTTCGCCATGGCGAGGAACTCCCGCTCCTGCCGCCCGGTCACGACCTCTTCGAGCATATACTTTCCCATGCGTTTTCTGTTTTGGCATCCAAAGATAGTAAAAAAACACGAAACGCGACTTCATGTACCGCACAGCAAAGCACTGCGGTGCTTCTCCCGAAGAAACGGTTCCACCGAATATAAGCACGGTGAAACCGCGGCGCACGAAAAAGAAAATGCAAATATAGAGTAAAAGCCGCCGCTCCCGGCGGATGTATGGGGGCGCGGAAAGCGACAAGCCGACGGGTGTTACCTATATTCGATGCTGACGATTTCGTATTCGTACCGGTATCCGTGCAGGGTGAGGTAATCCTTTGCCTCGAACGTGTAGGGCAGGTCGTAGGTCGTGATTCCCGCCGGAAGCATGACCGTATCCTCCTTTATCTTGTCGTTCTTCGTCGGATTGCCCTCCGCGTCGTGGTGGCGTCGCCAGATGATGTAGTGGCAGGCGGCGGAATATTGTAACGGAACCTGTTCCGTGCACGCTTCGTCCGAGTAAAAGTCGATGTAGTACTGGATGTATTTGTCGTAGTCTATCGCACGCCAGTTCAGCGTATGGTAGATATCTTTGGGATTCGTCAGTTCGGGAAGTACGAAATCTTTGCGGATAACGAGCGTTTCGGAATCGTTCGATACGGTGGCTACCGCACGATAGACGCCGCGTTCGGTCAGCTTAAAGGCCCAGCGTTCGTTCGGCGTGTACGACTGGTGCGTTATCTCTGTCCCACTCCGAAGGTTGACGAGTGTGACGGAGCAGGAAAAGTTTTTCCATGCGGCATCGTCGGTCTCGAAGGAGCAGCGCACCACGATTGTGCGCGAAAGGTCGATGTCTTCGGGATGGGAGAGGATGGGCATGGTGAGTTCGAATCCGGGCAGGATGACCTCGAAATCCGCGGTGCCGTAGCGGCACTCGAACGTGCCGTCTTCGCGCTGAACGGCCGCCCCGTAATGAAGGGAGTATTTACCGGGCTGGAGGGTGCACCGTCCGGCCGCATCGCGTACCACCTCCTCACCGGTATATAGGTCGTATATGCGCATACCGCGCGCCTGGGTATCGGTCCATTCGCTTCCCATGCGCTGTACCCGGTTTTCGATGTCGATGGAACCGTATTTGTACGGCCCGCCCATGGCGATGGCGAATCCCTCATCCTCTATCCATTCCATGGAACGGTCGCTGAAATCGACTTCGGGTTCCGGTTCGGGCTCCGGCTCGTCGGCGGGATATACGGTTTTGAACGCCTTGATGTCGTTTTCGCTGAACCCATTCCAGCGCAGCGGATTGGTCTCTTTCGTCATGATGGATTTTTCATCGATTGAATTAAGACCAGGAATAGGAACACCTTCAGGAGTTGGGTCTGCCGCACATGCCGTATGTCCAAACCCGATGGCATGTCCTATAGCGTGCAGTATCATATCGCGGGCCTGGGTAGTGCCTGTGCCGGGCCTGTAGGTACAGCTCATATTGATGATGACACT
>DXFY01000062.1 GCA_019114205.1 Candidatus Tidjanibacter gallistercoris
ATATAGGTATAATACGTATAATGCGTATAATCCGGATGACAAGAAATAAAACCTAATGCAAACAGGTAACCAACGAACAGGAATACAACAATCTTTTTCATAGTCGTAAGGTTTTAACGGATTAGCAATAGGAACTTCTTTACTTAGAAGACGCATAACCGCCGCAATTCGTTGCAGCCGTTTTCACAAACGGAAGCATCGTCTTCTGGATTTGCAATAACTATTGTCAGGGGGTACACGGGAGGAACAAACCGGGATTCGTTCCGTGTATGGCAGGGGGGCCGGAGCAGGTATTGGTATGGATATCGGAAAGAGACCGTTCGGCAGCGTTTGCGGAAGGGCACTTTGCATAAAGGCCGTGCGGCGGCCGGCGGGGAGAAGTCGGTATCAAAAAAGAAAACCACCCCATAAGAGGTGGCCCGACTTTTCGTTTTGTGGGAGCACAGGGATTCGAACCCCGGACCCTCTGCTTGTAAGGCAGATGCTCTGAACCAGCTGAGCTATACTCCCTCGTGGTGCAATTGATAAACACTTACGGCTTCTGGAAACCATGTCATGTTTCCCAATTGCGAGTGCAAATATAGGGCAATTTTCTCTCACTCCAAATTTTCCGGCGACATTTTTCCGATTTTTTTCTTATTTCTTTTTAGGACACCTCACATTACAATGACTACGAACAACTTGCATCGCAACAAAAAAAATACTTTTTTACGGACCGTATCGCTCTGTCCGCAAGTCCGGCGCATTATTTTCCCCAGCCGGTACCGTACCGTGCCCGATAAAAAACGCCGAGCGGCAGCAATTTTCCCGCACGGTCGGGAAAAAACAGTTCGCCGAACTGCTCGGACGAAGGCACGGGGAACGACTGCCCGGCGATGCTTTTGGCCAGCAGTGCGGAGAGTCCCATAGAGTACAGGTTGAGCACCAGGAAACCGTCCGCAGCCGACAGCAGGCAGGCACAGCATTCGAGCATCCCAGCCAAATCCTGCTCCAGCATCCATTTCTCCCCTTCCGAGCCGCGACCGTACGCCGGCGGGTCGAGGACGATACCATCGTACCTCCTTCCCCGACGGACTTCGCGGCGAACGAATTTCATCGCATCCTCCACCACCCAACGAATGCCGTCCAGTCCGCTCGCCTCCATATTGCCGCGCGACCAGGTGACAACCTGCCGTACGGAATCGACATGCGTCACGTCCGCTCCGGCGCTTCGGGCGGCGAGCGACGCCCCGCCCGTATAGGCGAACAAGTTGAGCACCCGCGGCTCCCGGCCCAGCCGGGCCTGCATGACGCGGACATTATCGTATATGAACTTCCAGTTCTCGGCCTGCTCCGGGAATACCCCGACATGTTTGAACGAGGTGAGCCCCAACCGCATCCTCAAAGTCATGTCCCGATAACGGTAGGCGATGTACCACTGTTCGGGCATCCCCGGCCGCAACAGCCACTTTCCGCGCTCCTCGCTGTTGGCGTCGCGCCGGAACACGGCCGTTGCCATCCGTTCCCACTCCCCTTCCGGCAGCGATTTGCGTCCTATCGCCTGCGGCTCCGGACGTACCGTCACGTACCGCCCGAACCGCTCCAGTTTCTCGAACCCGCCGCAGTCGATGAGTTCATAATCAGTCCACTCCGGGGAGAGGACTTCCGGGACATATCCGCTTTTCATATCGCTTGTCATTATTCATCCGCACTTCCGACACCGACCGGAGGCATCAATCGTCCCCCTCGAAAACCACGCGCATCATACATGCCTCGCAGTCGAATTCCAGCCGGTAGGTATAACGTCCGTGGCGCAGCCACAACGGTGCACGCTCTGCTCCGCCGCGCCCCCTGAGGCACATGCCATTCTCGCGCCGCACGCAGAAAGGCGTGCGCATGACCGTCACGCCGCGCAGGTCGGCATGCAGGTCGTATCCCTGTGCCGCACCGCCCCCTCCGAAACGTTCGTAAAACCGACGGGCCAACCGGTTGGTCACATTCTCCGAAGCGTCCGGCACGCCGTAAGGATAGCGGCACGCTCCGTCCGGACGAGCCGGATACCGCTCCGGCCGGCGCTTCATGCGCCTGCGCAACAGTTCCTGCAGTCCCTCGCGGCGCAGGGCATTCAGTTCGGCGGCCCGCAGAAACGGCACCTCCGCACCGCCGGCCCCGAATGTCACTTCCGTCACATCGAACATCGTATCGCCCGAACGCGCCAGCTGCGTGCGCACGGTCTCCAGCATCCGTTCCGGTTCCCGTGCGGCACCGTTGCAGCACGGAGCGGAAACAGTCGCGGAGCATCCGTCGCCGTCCCGGAACGTAACCGATACCGCACCCTCCCCGAACGCCACGGAAGCCGCCACTGCGACAGCCCGGCGCGGGCGGGTACTTTCCAGCAGGTCGTTGAACCTGCGGTCGAAATTCCGGTATATGTCCGTCCCGGCGGGAAGCCGCAGCTCCCGGTTGATGCGGATGCGCCGCCCCTCGGTCTCGTTCACGCGGGTTCCGGTCAGCACGCCGCCGTACAGGAAACAGATGCCGTCGCCGGGAACGAAAGAAGCCGCATCCGGCGCCTCGAACCATCCCGGCCCCGAACGCTCCACCCGGCAGACAAGGCTGCCGACCGCTTTCGGGGTATCGGGCGTGGAGACTCCCGCCCGGCGGCCGTCGAAAAAGTATTCGGTGCGCCCGCGGGAAAACGTCCGCGCGATGTCGGGCCAGAAGCCGACGTCGCTCTTCCCTTCGGAGGAGCGCACGAGACCGGGCCGCCGGGCCAACTCCGCATCGAGCCGCTGTCGATACCACGCAACGGCATTTTTCACATAGGCCTCGTCCTTCAGCCGCCCCTCGATTTTGAACGACGTGACGCCCGCATCGAGCAGGTCGCCGAGCCGCGCGGAAAGGTCCATGTCCTTCACCGAAAGCAAATGCTTCCCGGCCTTCAGCACATTCCCCTGCGCATCGAGCAGGTCGTAGGAAAGGCGGCATGCCTGCATGCAGTCGCCCCGGTTCCCGCTGCGCGGCGACATGGTGCGGCTCATGTAGCACCTGCCGCTGTAACACACGCATATAGCCCCGTGCACGAAGCATTCCAGTTCCGCGTCCGTCGCCGCCCTGATTTTCCGGATTTCGGCCAGGGAGAGTCCCCGTTCGAGGATGACGCGCGAAAAACCGCAGCTGCCCAGAAAGGCGACCTTTTCGGGCGACGCATTGCAGGTCTGGGTAGAGGCATGCAGTTCGACGCCGTCGAGCCCCATCTCCAGGTAGGCCATGTCCTGCACGATGAGCGCATCCGCCCCGGCCTCCGTCACGCGCAGGGCCATCCGGCGAGCTTCGTCGAGCTCGTCGTCGAACACGACCGTATTCATGGTCACATAAACGCGCACTCCGAAACGCCGGGCATACTCCGCCGCCGCAGCTATGTCCTCCACGCTGTTGCCGGCCGCCTGCCTCGCGCCGAAACGCGGCCCGCCCATATAGACGGCATCCGCGCCGCAGTCGATTGCCGCGCGCGCACTCCGCAAGTCGCGGGCCGGCGCAAGCAGTTCGATTTTCCTGCGCGGCCGCAAATCTTCCGCTCCGCAAATTTTCATCGGAGGCAAAGATACATATAAAAAGGGGCAAATTGCCATTTGCCCCTTTCGCAGGCGTTCCGGCCGCCCCGCCTACAGGAAAGACCGGCCATGACCCGACTGTGCCTATCCGACCAGAAGCTGTGCCGCCACCCGGTCGCGCTGCTGCCGGCCTGCGAGCAGTTCGACGAGCGTCAGCGCGAAATCGAGCGTCAGCCCCGGCCCGCGCCCCGTCACGACGTTGCCGTCCACGACCACCGGACGTTCCGTCTCCAGCACCGCACCGTCGAGGTATTTTTCAAAACCGGGGTAACAGGTAGCCCGTCGGCCGCGCAGGATGCCGAGCCCGCCCAATACCATGGGCGACGCACAAATGGCCGCCACCCGGCCGCCCGCATCGTAAAAGGCCCGCAATTCCCGTTTCAGTCCTTCATGACCGTCGTAGGCCGTCGTTCCGCCGGGAATCACCAGCAGCTCCGCCCGGTCGAAGCCGCCCTCTTCGAAAAGCATGTCCGCTGTCACGGGAATGCCGTGGCTGCCCGTCACCGTACGTTCGCCCGTAAGCGACACGGTGCGCACCTCCACGCCCGCACGACGCAGCACATCGACCGTAGCAAGGGCCTCTATCTCCTCGAAGCCCGTGATGAGAAATAAGAATACCGTCTTCATATCGCGTTCGTTTTAATGAATCTCCTACCGCAAAGATAGAATAATTCCCCGCTTCCGCAACCACGGCAACGGCTCCAGCCGCGAAAGCCGGACAAAGGGCCGTGCATGCCCCATCAAAGCCGTAACTTGTTCTTCCGCTTCGTATGCGACGAACCGGACGCCTGCCGGTGCGGACAGCGTGTGCGCCGCGCCGAACATCCGGTACCCGTTCGGGAGCACGCTTGCCGGACAAAAAACGAGGGGGCGGGAACTTCCCGGTTCCCGCCCCTCGTTCGGCAGCTTCTCCGCTTCGCGCGTCACGCTTTGGTCAGTATCTCTATCTGTGCCTTGGCATTGGCCACATTGTCGCCTTCGGTCACCTTACGGTAGGTAGCTACGGCGGCATCCTTGTTCTCGCTGTTCTGGTAAGCCGCCCCGAGCATGTAATAGATATCCGACCGGTCGGCGGCATTGGTCTGCGCCTCTGCGGCAGCATCGCCCCACTCGATGACGCGGGCCCAATCTTTATTGTTGGTAGCCACCTGAATACGCATCAGGCTGGCGGCAGCATTGTCCGGGTCCACGGAAAGAATGTCGCCCAGTACCGTATACGCTTCCTCGATATTGCCGGCCTCGACAGCCTCCGACGCCCGTATCGTCTGGTAATAGACAATTTTCTCCCGTGCCGCATCGGCGGGTTCCTTGTACCGGCTGTGGCGCGATTCGAGTTCCACGATGTCCCGGTATATCTTCATGCCGTTCTCATAGTCGCCCGAAGCCGCATAGCTCTCGGCCAGGTACAGCGCCAGGTCGGTATCGGTCGGATTGGCTTCGTACCCTTTGGAGAAAATCTCGATGGCCTTGTCCCACTGCTGGTTGTTGAAGGCATCCGCACCCATCACGGTATAAGTCTGCGAAATGAGCTTGCGGGAGTTGCCGAGCACCTTCACGTCCTGGAAAAGTTCGGCATACTGTACGGCGGAATCGAGTACGGTCAGCGCCTCGTCGAAACGGTTCTGCATGCAGAGCGACAGGCCGTACTGGAAATAGCAGGTAGGCAGCAGCTTCTGCGCCTGCTGTACGGTAGCCGAAGCATCGGCGCCCGCATTGAGCCCCATTTCGATGGTCTGTTCCAGAACGGGAATGGCGGCACCGAAATCCTTCGCCTGTATGAGGGCGGCTGCCTCGTTGTACTTGGTGTTTACCTCGCTGACCGTCTGAGCCGACAGCCCGGTCGCGGCAAACAACGCCGCTGCGGCCAGTAAAAACTTGATTTTCTTCATCTTTCTGACAGTTTTATAATGTGTGTTGTGTGTCAGTTCCGGGGCGGGAACACCCGCAGCGAACGCCTCCGCGGACGTCCGGTCTGCAAAATTATCAAATATAGGGAATTACCCAAATATCACCTCCGCAGTTTTTTGAAAAAACCCTCCATCAGAGCGGCGCACTCGTCCGCGAGCACCCCCGCCGTCACCTGAGTTCTGGGGTGCAGCAGGCCACCTCCGAAAGCGGTGTAGCCCCGCTTCGGGTCGGCAGCGCCGTACACGATACGCCCTACCTGGGCCCATGCCGAAGCTCCCGCACACATGACGCAGGGTTCGACGGTAACGTACAGGGTACAGCCGTTCAGGTATTTCCCGCCGGCAGCATGCATCGCCGCCGTCAGCGCCTGCATTTCGGCGTGCGCCGTAGCGTCCCGGAGCGTCTCGACGAGGTTGTGGCCCCGTCCCACGATGCTGCCGTCCGCCACGACGACGGCACCTATGGGCACCTCTTCCTTACTTAACGCTTTGCGGGCCTCGGAAATTGCCGCCCTCATAAAAAATTCGTCCTCCTGCCGTCCCTTCTCCATGAAAATTCGTACTTTTGAAACCCCGCAAATGTAGCATAAACGGGCGTGCGGAACAACTGTCCGCGCGCGGCAAAGCGCAATCCGGCGCATTTTATGCCCACGGGCGCGGGCTACTAAAACTCCAGCATTATGTACAGGACTCATACGTGCGGCGAACTCCGCATCGAAAACGCCGGCACGGGCGTGACGCTTGCCGGGTGGATACAGAAAGTGAGAAACCTCGGCGCCATGACCTTCATCGACCTGCGCGACCGTTACGGCATCACGCAGCTCGTCGTGGACGAACAGACGCCCGCCGGGGTGCGTGCCGCGGCATCCGGACTGGGGCGCGAATACGTCATACAGGCCGAGGGGACGGTCAGGGAACGTTCCGCCAAAAACCCCAAGATGCCGACGGGCGACATCGAAATAGCCGTATCGGCGCTCCGGGTGCTCAACCGGTCGGAAGTGCCGCCGTTCACCATCGAAGAGCACAGCGACGGAGGCGACGAACTGCGCATGAAATACCGTTACCTCGACCTGCGCCGACCGCCCCTGCAGCGCAACATCCTCCTGCGCCACCGTATGGCGCAGAGCGTACGACGCTTCCTCGACGGGGAGGGCTTCCTCGAAATCGAGACGCCCTGCCTGATACGCTCCACGCCCGAAGGCGCGCGCGACTTCGTAGTGCCCTCGCGCATGAATCCGGGCGAATTTTACGCCCTGCCGCAGTCGCCGCAGACCTTCAAACAGTTGCTGATGGTCTCCGGCTACGACCGCTACTTCCAAATCGTGCGCTGCTTCCGCGACGAAGACCTGCGCGCCGACCGCCAGCCGGAATTCACCCAGATAGACTGCGAGATGTCGTTCGTCGAACAGGAGGACGTACTCGAAGTGTTCGAACGGTTCGCCAAATACCTTTTCCGCGAGACGCTCGGCATCGAATTCGACGGCGCCTTTCCGCGCATGCCGTGGAGCGAAGCGATGGCACGGTACGGTTCCGATAAGCCGGACATCCGTTTCGGCATGGAAATCAACGACCTCAGCACCCAGGCCCGCAGCAAGGGATTCGCAGTTTTCGATACGGCGGAATACGTGGGCGGCATCGCGGCGAAGGGATGCGCCGGATACACGCGCAAACAGATAGACGAGCTCACGGAGTTCGTGAAGCGTCCGCAGGTAGGCGCCAAAGGACTGGTATGGATACGTCTTGCGGAAGACGGCTCGGTCAAATCGAGTATCGACAAGTTCTTCGCGGCCGACGAGCTGCGGGCCTGGGCTGCGGCATGCGGCGCACAGGCAGGAGACCTGCTCCTCATCCTGGCGGGCGACCGCATGAAAACCCTCGCGGCCCTCAACGTCCTGCGCCTCGAAATGGGCGACCGGCTCGGTCTGCGCGACCCTGGCAAATTCGCCCCGTTGTGGGTGGTCGATTTCCCGCTGCTGGAGTGGGACGAAGAGACGCAGCGCTTCTATGCGATGCACCACCCCTTCACTTCGCCCAAGCCGGAAGACATCCCGCTTTTCGACAGCGACCCGGCGAAGATACGCGCCAACGCCTACGACTTCGTGGTGAACGGCACGGAAGTGGGCGGCGGCTCGATACGTATCTTCGACAGCGGACTGCAAAGCCGCCTGTTCGAAACGCTCGGCTTCTCGCACGAGGATGCCGAGAAACAGTTCGGCTTCCTGATGAATGCTTTCAAATACGGCGCACCGCCCCACGGCGGCATCGCCTTCGGCTTCGACCGCTTCTGCTCGCTCTTCGGCGGCGCGGACTCGATAAGGGACTTCATCGCTTTCCCGAAAAACAATGCCGGCCGCGACGTCATGGTGGACGCCCCGGCTCCGATTGCCGGCACCCAGCTCGACGAACTGGGCCTGCGGGTCGCCGAACCGGAAAAATAATACGCTTCCAAAAGAGAAAACGGGCGGAACGCTTGCGGCGGGCAGGTGTTCCGCCCGTTTTTTCCGCGCCCCGGCCTCTCTGCCGACGAAAACATGCCGTATCGTGCAACAAAACGAACGGAACAAGCATCTAATAACAAACCGAACCCGCAAAACCGAACCGTCATGAAACGACTGCTCTCCTGCATTCTCGGCACCGCGGCGCTGCTGCTCGGCACTGCAACCGGCTGCATCCCGGAAGAAGAGGACTATTTCCTGCGGTGGATGCTGCTGAACGATACGGACACCGTACTCTATTTCGCTTTCGGCGACGGTATGCCCTTCGCCGCAGAACCCGGTGCATACCGACTGCTGGGGGCGGCAACCCTACCGCCGGATGCGGAACCCGATGCCGCACTGCTGTTCGAACGACATCCCGAATACCGGACGCTGTCGGTCTCCGTCGCCCCGGACGGCCCTCCTCTGCGGACTTGGAAAAAAGCATACGGCGACGCACCCGGCAGACAGTTCTTCGACAGTACGCAGTGGGCGGACGAAAACCGCGACAGCCACGACTGCGATTATATTTTCCGAATAACGCCCGAAGACATCGCCGACGAATAAAACCCTGCCGCCATGTTCCGAAAACGTACTACCCTGTTCCGTATCGTATTGTCGCTGCTCGTGTCGCAAACGGCATGCGACCCGTTCGGATGGATTGACACGACAAAAGACTCCCACCCGGAACGCTGCGACATCGTCTGGCTGCTGCGCAACGACAGCGGGCGGGCGCTCTCGTTCGAGTTCGCCGATTTCGGACTGCATCTCCTCCCGGCAGGCCAGAGTACCGAAATCATGTGCACCGCCGTCCGGGGCTCGGACGTAGAGAAGAGTTTTTACGCGGTTTTCGACTACCGTCCCTTGTCGCATCCGCTTTCGGTTTATATCGATGCAGACTCCGCCCCCGCCAAAGTATGGACGCTTCGGGAACGGAACGAACCGGGCAAACAGTTCTACAATCGGGATTCGTGGACTTTCGACCGGGCCGGTGCAGAGACGGCGGTGTGGACGTTCACCGTCACCGCAGCAGACCTCGAATAGCGCCTCCGGGCATTCCGCCAACGCCGTGCGGCGGGCAGGTATTCCGCCCGCATCGCTCATAATAGCTACCGGAACCGGCGGCAGCTACCGATTATCAGGTAAATATGCCGTCGGAACGCACACCGCCGCGAACGGTTGCTTACCTTTACGGCCGAGCGACCGCTCCGTACCGCGATACGAAGAAGGCGGATGCGCAGGATTATGGAAAAAAAGAACTTCATCGACGCACTGTTACAGCACACACGCCGTCCGGACGGCTTTTTCGGACGGATGATGCTGCGCGGCATGAACAACGGTCATGCGCCGCTCGCACGCTGGGGACTGGCACATATCGACTGGCAGCCGCACTGGAGCGTGCTCGACATCGGCTGCGGCGGCGGAGCCACGCTGCTGCGCCTGCTGGAACGCTGCCCGGACGGAATGGTATGCGGTGTGGATGCCTCGCCCGAAAGCGCGGCATTTTCCCGCCGGAAAACCGCGAAGTACGCCGGACGGTGCAGCGTGGAACAGGCCACGGCCGACGACCTTCCTTACGGCGACAGGGCATTCGACGCCGTCACCGCATTCGAGACCGTCTATTTCTGGGAAGACCTGCCCCGCACCTTCGGCGAGGTGGCACGCGTGCTGAAACCCGGCGGCATTTTCCTCATCTGCTGCGAGATGAGCAATCCGGAAAACAGGACATGGAGCGACCGCATCGAAGGTATGACCATCCATGCTCCCGAAACCCTGGCCGCACTGGCACGGGAAGCGGGATTCACCGACATCGCCATAGACCGCGGCAGGCGGGAACATTGCTGCATAACGGCCCGCATTCCTGCCCGGCAATCCGGAACGACGGATTAGAACGGTCGCACGCACATGCGTCCGCCGGACACATGTTATATCCGTACCGCATCCACGGGTAGGCGGATGCCATCGTCGAGTCCCATCATGGCATTTACCAGCCACAGCCAGGCATAATGCTTCAAATCCTCCACCCGGACGGGCCGGGCCGTCACACGACCGCTGCACAGCAGCTCCGCCCGTCTCGTGCCGGCCAGCAGGGGCCGGTCGGGCGTATAGAGCCCCGACGCATCACCGAGCACGATATTGGAAAAGGAAGTATCGGTCAGGTAGCCGTCCCGTGCGATGATGACCTCGTCGCACCCGGACGCCTTCCGCAGCCGCTCCAATTCGCTCCGGTCGGCATACTTGTACGTATAGTCGAGCCCGTCGGCACGCACGACGGCGATGCTGTCTATATGCCGGACGGTATAGGGCTCGAATTCCACGCCGCGCACGGCATCGTCGTACAGCACGCGGCATTTCACGATTCCCGTACGCATCCCTGCCGGAACCCCGTCCGGAAGACGGGCGCCCGCACGGCTGCCGAAGAAACGCTCCATCGTGGCGGCCATCCGCTCCAGATGCGGGCCCGGACGGCAGAACCGACCGTCCGACACCCGGAGGACTTCGGAAAAAAGCGGCTTCTTCATCGGAAAGGCAGATAGATTTTTTCGATACATTCCAAATATTCCGAACGGCAGTCGCTGCGGGCCGTAATTCCTCCGCCGCTGCGGAAATAAAGCCGTCCGTCCTCCTCTTCGATGAAACGTATCAGCACGGCACTGTCGAGTTCGTGCCCGTCGAAATAGCCGAACACGCCCGTATAATATCCGCGCGGCCCGCCCTCCGCCTCCCGGATGATGCGGAGCGTGGAAGACTTGGGCGCCCCCGAAACCGAACCGGCGGGAAGCATGTCGAAAAGAATGTCGCCCATGCGTGCCCCGTATCCCTGCGGCAGGTTTCCGACAATCTCGGAACTCACCTGCAAAATATCGCCCCGGCGTGCGGCGATGCGGTCGATGTAGCGGAACCGCTCCACGTGCACTCCCTCGGCATGGATGCTCAGGTCATTCCGCAGCAAGTCCACGATGGTATTGTGTTCGGCGGTCTCCTTCGCATCGGCCAGGATTTTCCGCCACGCATCGGGCACTGCGGCGGCAATGGTTCCCTTCATCGGATTGGTGGAGATGCGCCCGTCGGCTATCCGCACGAACCGTTCCGGAGAGAAGCACACGAAACGCCCCGGTACGTACAGCAGGTAGGGCGCCTCGGCCCGCCGGAAAATCGCCTCCAGCGTCAGACCAGCCGTCACCGGAGTCCGTATCGTCAGGTTCGTAAGGAACGAATCGCCGCGCAGCAGGCCGCGTCGCACCACCCCGAAACGCCGGGCATACGCATCGTACTCCATCGGCCGTGCCTCCAGAACGGCATCCGCCTCCCGTACCGCCCCGACCGCAGCGGGCCTGTTCCCCACTCCGTTTACCGAAAACAGTACTTCCGTCCGGGCCAGCGGCTCTCCGACGAAGATACCCTCCTCCATCTCGAAATCGACGGCGAAAAGGAACGGCTTCCGCTCCCCGCCCCAGACGTTCATCCTGCGTCTTACGGTATCGGCATCGAAAAAGCACATGCGCTGCGACCTTTTAAAAAATTTTCCAAAATGATTTTCCCGCACGGCGTCATGATGGATTCCGGATGGAACTGTACCCCGTGCACGTCGTACACACGGTGCGAAAGCGCCATCACGGTTCCCGCCTCATCGCGGGCCGTCACTTCGAGGCAGTCGGGAATCGTCGCCCCGTCCACCGCCCACGAATGGTAACGACCGACCTCTATCCGGTCTGCAAGTCCCCGGAACGGATAAGGATGCGCGAGCAGTTCGACCGAAGAACAGACGCCGTGAAACACTTCCGGCATGTTGAAGAGCCGGGCCCCGAAAAACTCCGCGATGGCATGGTGGCCGAGACACACCCCCAGCACGGGCCGCACCGGTGCGCAGCGGCCCACGAAGCCGAGCAGCCCGCCCGCTTCGGACGGAATGCCCGGACCGGGCGAAAGAACGATGCGGTCGTAATCGGTCGCTTCCACCCCGTCGAGCCGGTCGTTCTTCACCACATGCACGCGGCCGGCCGGGCCGCACAGCTCCCGGAGCATGTGCAGCAGGTTGAACGTGAACGAATCGTAATTGTCGATAAGCAGAACTTCCATACCGGTCGGAATTATCCCGTGCAGGAAGTGCGAAGTTAATACAAATCGGGAAGCCCGCCGCACCTCCGCCAGCAGACCGGTAAAAAAACGTCCGCATACCGCACGGCAAACGAACGCATGCAGCCGGAAGCGGCCCCGTTCCGCTCCGCCCCCTTCACGCCTGCACCGTCCGCCCCGTAATGCTACCCCGGCAGGTTCTAAAAGCCGCACCGGTATGCAAAACCCGGCCCGCACCAAAAGGAACAGGCAGCCCGTAAAGGACTGCCTGTCGTTCCTGCGGCCGTAGCGTTACTGCAACCGTTTCAGCCTGTAAAGCAACTGTTGTATCGCCTCCTGGTAATCGTCGAGGATGGCCGTGGAGAAATCCTCGTCGAACATTTCCCGCTGTTCGTCCACGTATTTGAAGAATTTTTCACAGTGCGTTTCGATATTGCGCGGCGCGTTGGTCTGCGGTATCACCACCTCGATGTCGCCCTGCATCGCATAGGTCGTCTCCACGATACGGTCGAGCGCATCGGAAAGCGTTGCCAACGCCTCGTCGAGCGCCATGTGCTGTGCATAGCTTCCGGGGCCGCTCACATGCCAGTGAAAAAGTTTCAAACTGTTGTTGAAAGAGTACATGTCTCCGAAGAAACGCCCGTAATCCGAACCGGTACGCGTCCGTTTCTGTTCTTTCGTTTTGGTAGCCGTTGCCATAGTTATACAAGTATTTAAGGTTATCCTGTCCCTGCCGTGAAGGACACGGCATGCCTTACGCTACTGCCATAACTATGCCAAACCCGTTCCGGGAGCCACCGCAATTCATCGCGGCAGGCCGTCCGCGCGCTACTCGTACACCACCGCAGTACGGATACGGCGGCCGCCGGTCGGTTCCCAGCGGGGACCTTCCAGAAGCATGCCGATTACCTCCCTGTTGATTTCAGTGGAAATACCGCTGACAATCCGTATCGAGGACGGGACACCCGCCTCGTTCACCCGGAATTCGGCCACTACCCGGCCCCGTGCCGGCGTTCCGTCCGCCAACGTCGTCCGCCTGCGGTTGCGGCGGACATACTCTTCGAACGCCGGATACACCACCGTGTCCGCTTCGCTCGCTTCCGACGGCAGGGAAGGTTCCGCTTCCACCGCACGCGCCGCCCCCGACGCGGCCCGTTCCGCCCCGGCAGCCGGCGCAGGCATCGGTACGGCCTCCGCCCGTTCTTCCGTGGCCGGGACAATCCGGGAAGCCTCCGCCGAACCGTTCGCCGCAGGAACCGGCAAAGCCCGCACGGATACATCAGGTACCGCTTCCTTTCGCTGCGGCGCAGCAGCTGCTGTCGGTGTCGGTGTCGGTGCCGCCGCAACTGCCACTGCATGCTGCTCCGCACCGGCATCCGGTTCCCGAAGAACGGGCGGCACGGCTTCCGGTACGACCGTCTGCGCAATTCCCTCCGCGGGGAGCGTTTCCACCGGCCGGCCGAGGTACCACACCGTACCGGCCGCCACGACGACCGCAGCCGCAGCACTCCACGCCAACAGCCGCATCCGCCGGCCCCTGCCGGGATGCCGGCGCGGACGGGACGCCTGTTCCTCCACCCGCTGGCGCAGCTCGGCCAGCCGGTCGGCATGCGCACCGTAAACCGTGTCGTACCCCTCGATGGCGTCCGCAAGGAACGGGTCGGCCATGGCCTCCCGTTCGATACGGTTGGCCTCCCGCCCGCGGCGGCTTCCGAATATGTAATCAGTCAGTTTCATCGGTCTCTCTTTCCATGCAAAGTCTGAGATTGCGCTTCCCGTTTTGCAGGAAACTCTTGACGCTCTTCACCGGATACAGCGTTTCGGCGGATATATCGGCATACGACTTGTCCGCATAGAAAAATTTGTCGATACATTCCCGCTGCTTCTCCGGCAGCTTCTCCAGACAGCGTTCGAGCGCTGCGAGCCGCTCCTCGTCGTCCCGTTCATGCAACAGATGCACGAGCGGCGCATATTCCATAACCCGCTCCGCATCCTCGACGGGCACCTCCCGCCCGCGGCGGCGCAGCTTCTGGAGGCAATGGTTCCTGACCAGCGTATAGAGCCAGGGGCGGAACCGACCGATTTCGTAGCGCCCCACCTTTACGGTCAGTTCCTCGAAAATATCCATTACGGCGTCACCGGCATCCGCCGGACTGTGCAGGTACCTGAGACACACGCCGTAGACCATCGGCAGGTAACGCTCATAAAGCTGTCCCAAATACCGGTTCGTCCCGTCCTGCGCATGCAGGGCGAGCAACTGTCCGTCGTCCGGCATCCCGTCGTCGCAATCCCGTTCCATCGTTTCTTTCGCACCGCCTTTCTGCGGTGCGTCACAAATATAATCATTCCCGGTTAAAAAAGCCGCTGCGGACATATTCCCGACGCAATGCTTTCATTTTTCCGCATATATTATTGTCGAATAAAAAAATATAGTTATATTTGTTCATAGCTATTCCTCCCAAAAGCCTGTGAAATGCCCTTAGAGGAAACTCTGAGGCTTATATAGTCGGATAAAGTACCACGGCATCGATTAAGGCCGAAAGGAAGAACGGTACGGTTTTACAAATTCACTTTTTTATAACCTTTAATATTAACCATCATGAAGAAAGAGTATCAGAAAGGGAAATTCCCTTATGCAAGCCCTTCGATTGAGACATCCGATTTCGCAGTCGAAAGCGGCATCGCCGTCTCCTTCACCGGAGAACCGGACCAGACGGCAATAGACTTCACCGTA
This sequence comes from Candidatus Tidjanibacter gallistercoris, assembly GCA_019114205.1. Taxonomy (GTDB): domain Bacteria; phylum Bacteroidota; class Bacteroidia; order Bacteroidales; family Rikenellaceae; genus Tidjanibacter; species Tidjanibacter gallistercoris. The sequence continues at coordinate 14,786 of DXFY01000062.1, forward strand.
ATAGGCTCATGGGAAGCCGAGTAACCCACTAAAACAACTTTGACTTATGAAAAAGATTATACTTTGCGCATCTCTATTCGCCCTTGCATTGGCAGGATGTACGAAAGAGGCAGTAAACGAGGGCGAAGGCGAAATAGGAAAGGGTAAATCCATCTCCTTCCTCGGAACCATCGAAGGCAGCGACGCGACCCGTGTCGAAATAGGCGAATATACCGACGGCGCTCAGAGCGTCTCCCTGCTCTGGACGCCCGACGACAAAATCGTCGTAGGCGCTTACGACGCAGAAGGCAATCTCCTGCAAGGCGTCAAGGAAGGTTGGAACGGCGAACCGACGTATTACGAACTTTTCGACGAGTTCCTCGCCAAGACCGAATCTCCCTCCACAACCACCGATTTCGTATACGATGGATTCAACGGGTTCACACTTCAGGAAGGTGTCACCGATGCACATATTTATGCGTTCACGAGGAATACTCCCCCCTACGGGAACACATATTCGACCGACTTCAAGGCCATTACCGACCCGGTAACGCACGACCAGCAATACAACGTACTCTATAATACGGCGTCCGACATCATGTTCCTGACCGCTCACAACACCTGCACCAGCGAAGACGCAACCGTGGAACTCCAGTTCTCCAATGCGTTCGCTACCCTGATGCTCGGCCTCAAGGGTTCTGCCAAAATAGACTCCGTAATCGTGAAGGCCGCCGGGCATACGCTCACCTATCCCGCCGGAGCGGTGACCGCCAATGTATTCGAACGGCCCGAACCCGGTACGAAAGCGGCAGACCTGCTGGTTTCGCAAGGCGGTAAGTTCATCAACGACGTCAATGCGGAAAACGCTACGGTAACCGGAGCGGAAGACGTGTGCGTCGTTCTTTCTAACCCCCTCGCGCTCACGCCCGAAATACAGTGGATACCCGTCATGGTCATGCCGTTTACCGCAGCAGGTACGACGCTCGAAATCACCGCATACGGTACGCCCGACACCGCTGTTGCCGCCGAAGGTGAAGACCAGCCGGCCGCTCTCGAAGCAAAATCCGTAACCAGGACGCTGACCATTCCGGCAGGAACCGCGGACATCACGACCAACTCCATCGCATACATCACCGTGAAGGACATCAGCGCCGAAGAACTCGGACAGACTGCCCCGACAAGCGACTGGAAGGCAGGCGACATCATCCTCGAAGATGATTTCGCATGGATTACGAAAACCTGGGACGAGGCATACGACATGTACGGATGGACCGACCCGTACAACAACAGCCTGCATTCCAAGTACAACTGCTACTCGGCTGGCTCGATGCTCTCGAACCAGGGATACATGTACGACGGTTATTACCTGGATGCATATTACAGCTACGACGGTATGCTCAGAATAGGTGATTCGAACAACGGCAACGCCAACCTGATTATTCCGATGAGTCCGCTCTACAACTATACGGGCGACGTGACCATCACTTTCCGCGCGGCTCCCTATTTCAACGCCTACGGAAACGGTCCCGGAGAATACGAAACCTGGAACAGCCTCGTTCCCGTAACGGTCAAGAACGGCAATACGGTAGTGAAGACATACGAACTTGGGGCCCAGGCCACCGAACCGTTCACGTGGTATGAATACACCCTCGTTCTGAAAGATGTGAACGCCGCGACGAAAGTGGTATTCGGCGGCGATGCCCAAGATTACAACGCCACGAAAAACGTCTTCTATTTCGATAACCTGAAAGTGTCCATCGCCAACGGAGAAACCGAAAATACCGAAGGAACGAAAATTCCGGCCGAAACGCCCACCCTTCAGTTCTCCACGCCGGCACAGGTAGAAGGCAAGGCCACGATAGAAGTACCGGCCGTAAAGGAACTGGGCGATGCATACGGCAGTATCGAACAAGCCGACCTGCCCAAATTCAGCTTCGCAGTAAACGGGCCGTGGGAACTCGTCATTCCCGAAGGAAACGAATGGATTCAGGTAGCACCTCCGCAGTGGAGCGGCTGGGATGATGCAAGGCCCAACAAATACATCGACGAATACGGCAACGGTATGACCTCCATCTGCACGATACAGGTGATGGAAGACAACGATACCGGTACGGCTCGTACGGCTACCATCCAGCTCAAGAGCGGAGACAACGTACTGGCTACCTACGAAATTACCCAGCCCGCCGCAGACCCCAAAAAGGATATCTACAACATAGACTTCGGCACGCTCGAAAACGGAGCCACCCTCGCGGTCACCAATACGCTGACGGCAAAGCAGTGGGGTATAGGAACCTATGAACTCGGCTGGCTCACGCCTGCCTTCGACAACGAGGGCAACAATACCGGCTTGCAGATTAGCGCATCGAGCAGAAGCAAGGATTACGAGACCGCCAGCGGCTCCGGCAATCTTTACTTCCTCGCATCGGTTCCCGCGGACGGTGTTATTCCCGCAGAAACCATCGACCCGTCCTTCGTAATAACCATTCCCGAAGCGACGGTATCCGGAGCAAGCTATCTTTATCTGAATTTCGGTTCATGGGCACGTGTCAACTACGGTAAAGGCTCGCTTGTAGCGGAGGTAATATTCAATTCGAATACATCGACTGTCATCGAACCGAGGTGGTCGACTGCCGGTTCATGGCAATATTTCGAGAACCGTATTACCATACCCGAAGGCACTACCTCCTGCGCCGTTAAATTCTATGCAAAGAACGGCAGCGACTGGAATGGCGAAACGGATGCATCCTCAAACTTCCGCATCGACGACGTGAACATCGCGATACGCGTTGCAGAATAATCCGTTCGCTCTATATTCGGGAAGCCGCCTTCAGGGCGGCTTCCGTTTTTTATGTATGTCCGAGAAAGCATACCAGATTCCCGCATGAGAAGAAAACGAAAAACGACTCTTTCACCACCTATTTCCCTCCCGGTTCGGCGCCCGTTACCGCAGACCGTGCGCTCGCAACGCCCGCCTCATCTTCGCAGGAATACCCTCCTGGCGGTTTTCCTAATCACCGCACCGATGCAGCACCGCCTTCCATCCGCTCGGCAACACCCCTGCCGGCAACATCCGATACACCGCCTTCCGTCCCCCACACATACCCGCTTCGCGCCCCGTCTCCCGGTATACGTACCTAACGAACTCCGTTCCTCAGCATGTTCCTGCCAGACTCCGGCTTCACCCATACAGTACAGCTGCGCATGGTAAAACGCCTCCTTTTATTTGCACGGCGGCCTGTCCCCGTTTCCTGAAAAAGTAGTAACTTTGCCGACAATAAGGGGCAACCATCCGGAACGAAACTAAGATTAAGACAACATACTGACGTACAGTATAGTTGCAAACACATATCCGATACCTTCGGCATCGTCCTCCGGACGGACGCACGGGACGGCGGGCGGCAGCGACACAGGTACGGAAGGTAGGCCGCAGGGACAGGCAAGGCATGTATCTTGCACGGCCCGCCGCGGCAATACGAAAGCGACCGGGGCTCAGGTTGCGGCGTACACCGGCACCGAACCGGAACGGAACGGAACAGAAAGATGCCTCCCCCGGCAACCGACGCAGGGCAAAAGGGACGACAGGTTCCGGAAAAGGAAAGGAAACGAAATGCACGAATACCACATACCGGTGCTCGCACAGGAAAGTACGGAGCTGCTCGGCATCCGTGCGGACGGCACGTATGCCGACCTTACGTTTGGGGGCGGCGGCCACTCGTCGCTCATCCTGTCGCAGCTCGGCGAGCGGGGCCGGCTCTACTCGTTCGACCAGGATGCCGATGCAAAAACCAATGCCGCACGTATCGAGGACAGCCGTTTCACCTTCATCGAAAGCAACTTCCGCTTCCTGCGGGGGCAGTTGCGTCTGCGCGGCGTCGCGGCCCTCGACGGCGTGTTCGCCGACCTCGGCGTATCGTCCCATCATTTCGACACGCCCGAACGCGGTTTCTCGTTCCGTTACGACACGCCGCTGGACATGCGCATGAACCGCCGTGCCGGAGCCACCGCCGCCGACATCCTCAATACCTACGACGCCGAAAGGCTCGCGACCCTCCTCGGACGCTGGGGCGAACTCCAGACGCCGTACAAGATAGCGAACTGCATCGAACGGGCACGCAACGTGCGGCCGATTGCCACCGTGAGCGACCTGACCGCCGCCGTAGCACCCTGCACGCCGAAAAAGGACGAGACCAAATTCCTGTCGAAACTCTTCCAGGCGCTGCGCATCGAGGTGAACGGAGAGATGCGGGCGCTCGAAATGGCGCTCGAACAGAGCCTGAAGATGCTCCGCCCCGGCGGACGGCTCGTGGTCATATCGTACCACTCGCTGGAAGACAGGCTCGTGAAGAACTTCATGCGCAGCGGTAACTGCTCCGGAGAAACACAAAAGGATTTCTTCGGCAACGCGGAATCCCCGCTCCGGCCCGTTACCCGCAAGGCGGTAGTCCCCACGGAACTGGAAATCGAAAACAACCCACGTTCCCGCAGCGCCCGGCTGCGGGCCGCAGAAAAGATACGCTGAAACCGCACTGCCGTCATGGAACGCAACGACCATAAGAACGAATACGGCACACGGGCCGACGGGGGACGCACCGGCGACGAGAAACCGCTCGGCCCGGTAGACCAGCCGGAGCGCCGTCCCAAAAGCAGGGCCGCCCGTGCAGCGCAGGACGTCATCACGGGCGACTTCATGGGCGACCGCCGCCTGAGGCGGTGGTACCCGCTGGCGCTGTACTGCATCCTGCTGGTCTTCCTGTACATCGGACACGTGTTCAATTTCCAGCGGCTCCAGCGGCTCGAAATCCGGCAGCGCATGGAACTGAACAACGAACGTTCGCGTTCGATGGTATTCTCCTCCATGCGGATGAACGCCTCGCGGCACAGCCGCATCGTCGAGGAAATCCGGCGGCGCGGGCTGCCCCTCGAAGAATCGACGTCCCCGCCCAAGACGGTACGCTGAGTGCAGCGAAGCACCGCACCGGCCCGACCGGAGCACGTCGGCGCACCCGACCGAAAGCACAGCATCAACCCGAAGCTAAAGGAAATACAAATACATGTCACGGACAACAGGCGGCAGCAACCCCGCAAACCCGCACCAGCAAAATATCAAGAAAAGCATCATGTCGCGCGTGCGGGTGCTCTATGCCGTATTCGCTGCGGTCGGTGTCGCCATATTCGCCATGATACTCGTCACGCAGTACGGCCCCAACGGCACCCCGCTGCGCAACCGCTCCGACCTGAAGTGCTACAAGATACTGGACGTACCCGCCTCGCGCGGCAACATCTACTCGCACGACGGACGCATCCTCGCGACAGACTCGCCCTCCTACAACCTGTCGCTGGACTTCACCGTGCTCGACATGACCGACGAGGAGTTCGCCCGCCTCAGCACCGCACTGGCCGACAGCCTCGACCGGACGATTCCCGGCTACTCGAAAGACTACTTCCTGCGGCGGCTGCGCGAAATCCGGGCGAAAGCCCTGCGCGGAGGCCGCGGCAGCCAGAACCAGCGGCTCGTGCGCGACAAGGTGAACCAGATACAGCTCGACCGAATCAAAACCTTCCCCATCTTCGACAAAGGTCGGCTCGGCGGCGGACTCATCTATACGCAGGATGCCGAACGGTACAAACCCTACGGCACGCTCGCGGCGCGTACGCTCGGCAAGCCGGGCGAATTCGGTCTCGAAGCCTCGTTCGACGACGAACTGTCGGGAAGCGACGGACGGAACCTATGCGTCCGCCTCGTGCGCGACGTGTGGGTGCCGGTCGTATCCAAGGAAAACGTGGAGGCCGAGAACGGCCGCGACCTGGTCACCACCATCGACGTGGACATGCAGGACATCGTGGAGAGCGAACTGCGCAAGCAAATCCTCGACAAGAACGCCACATGCGGTACGGCCGTCATCATGGAGGTCGAAACGGGCGAAATACGGGCCATATCCAACCTCACGCGCTACGGCAGCATCGTGCGCGACGACGAAAACCACGCCATCACGATGCGCTGCGAACCGGGTTCGACCTTCAAACTCGTATCGCTCATGGCCCTCATCGACGAGGCGGGCTACTCGCTCGACTACCCGGTGGACTGCACCGAAAACGGCCGCTACTACTATCAGGTGGGCCGGCGCAAATACCTCGTACAGGACTCCCATGCCGTCGGCCAGACCGACCTGCAGGGCATCATGGAACACTCGTCCAACATCGGTTTCGTCAAGGTCATCGATGAAGAGTACCACGATTCCCCGGAACGGTTCGTCGATTTCATCCGTTCGCTGGGTATCGACCGGCCGGTGAACATGCAGCTCCGCGGCGGCCTCGCTCCCGTCATCAAAGACCCGCGCCGCAAGAAGGAAACCGCCTGGGACGCCCTGTCGCTCATGAAGATGTCGTACGGATACGCCGTCGAAGTCACGCCGATACACACGCTGATGCTCTACAATGCCGTGGCCAACGACGGCCACATGGTCGCTCCGCGGCTGGTGACGGCCGTCACCGACAACGGCCGCACGGTGGAGCGCTTCGGCACGGAAACCGTAAACCGCAGGATATGCAGCGACAAAACGCTGAAGCTCGTCCGCCGGGCTCTCGAAGGCGTCGTGGAGGAAGGTACGGGTTCCATGATGAAGAACCCCGACTTCAAGATAGCGGGCAAGACGGGTACGGCGCAGATAGCCATGAAAAACAAGGGCTACGCCGACGAGCGGGGCGGCCGCGACTACTTGGCCACCTTCGTGGGCTACTTCCCGGCCGACAACCCGCGTTACAGCTGTATCGTCGCCATCAAAACGTACCACGGCCCCGGTGCACGCAATTCCTATTACGGTGCATCGCTCGCGGCCCCGGCCTTCAAAGCCATCGTGGAGCGCGTCTATGCGCTCGACGCCGAATGGCAGACGCCACTCACCGAGGGTGGCGAACGGAGCGTCGCACCGGTGAAAGGGGGCGACATACAGGAAATCCGTACTGCCGCCGACCGCCTCGCCGTCGCAGCCGACACCGAACGGCGCAAGGGCTGGGGCACTGTCAGCCGCGACTCCACGCATGTGGAGGTATCCGCCCTGACTACGGAAGCCGGCGTCATGCCCTCGGTGCAGGGCATGTCCCTGAAAGACGCGCTCTACCTGCTGGAAAGCCGGGGCCTGCGCGTGCGTTTCAGCGGTAAGGGAAGGGTTGTGTCGCAGTCCGTCCGTGCGGGCACGCCGATACGCGAAGGCGACGCCGTAACCATCGCCCTGCGCCCCTCCGGAAGGTAACGCGCCCGCCGGCACGCACAGACGGCGGACGGCTGCGGAACGAAACGAAAAAGACAAGATATACAATGAAATTCACCGAACTCCTCTCAGGCACCGAAACGCTGCGGACGGCAGGCGCAGCGGATGCCGACATCGCTTCGCTCGGCTTCGACTCGCGCAGCGCCGGGCCGGGGCAGCTCTTCTTCGCGGTGCGGGGAAGCGCGAGCGACGGACACGACTATATCGACGACGCCGTCGGCCGCGGAGCCGCGGCAGTGATATGCGAACACCTGCCGGAACGGCTCCTGCCCGGAACGGCCTATGCCGTGGTGGCGGACAGCGCCGCAGCGCTCGGCACCCTCGCCTCCCGGTTCTACGGCGAACCGAGCCGCAGCCTGCGGCTGGTCGGGGTGACGGGCACCAACGGCAAGACCACGACCGCCACCCTGCTCTACGACCTGTTCCGCAGCTTAGGGTACAAGGCGGGGCTCATCTCGACGGTCGTTTACAGAATCGATACGGAATCCCTGCCCTCTACGCACACCACGCCGGACGCCATCCGCCTCAACGCCATGCTCGCCGAAATGGTCGCACGCGGCTGCGACTACTGCTTCATGGAAGTCAGCTCCCACAGCATCGTACAGGAACGCATCGCGGGACTGACCTTCGCCGGAGGCGTCTTCACGAACATCACCCACGAACACCTCGACTACCACAAGACCTTCGCCGAATACATCCGCGCCAAGAAACGTTTCTTCGACCGGCTGCCGGCAGAGGCCTTCGCCCTCGTGAATGCCGACGACCGCAACGGTGCGGTCATGGTGCAGAATACCGCGGCCGCAGCGCATACCTATTCGCTGCGCAGCTTCTCGGACTTCCGGTGCCGCATCCTGGAAAACACGCCCGAAGGCATGCTGCTCGAAATGGACGGGCAACAGGTATGGACCCGCTTCCTCGGACGCTTCAACGCCTGCAACCTCGCCGCCGTATACGGCACCGCACGGCTGCTCGGCGCCGAACGCGACGAAACGCTCCGCGCGCTCAGCACGCTCACGCCGGTAAACGGCCGCTTCGATACGCTGCACGCTCCGGGCGGCATCACGGCCATCGTGGACTACGCCCACTCGCCCGATGCACTGCGCAACGTCATGGATACGGTGAACGAACTGCGTACCGGTTCCGGAAGGCTCATCGTGGTGGTGGGATGCGGCGGCGACCGCGACCGCACCAAACGTCCCGTGATGGGACAAATCGCGGCCGAAAACGCGGACATCGCCATATTCACCTCCGACAATCCGCGCCACGAAGACCCCGATACCATCCTCGCCGAGATGACGGCCTCCCTGCCCGACAACGGCAAATGGCTGACCATCACCGACCGACGGCAGGCAATCAGGGCCGCAGCCGCGATGGCCGCACCGGGCGACTACATCCTAATCGCCGGGAAAGGACACGAAACCTACCAGATAACGGGCGACTCCCGGACGCACTTCGACGACAAGGAGGAGATACGCAAGGCGCTCGGCCTGCCCGTCCCCGACGCGGAACGGTGCGCCGGAAGACAATAATTCCGCCCGGTACGCATCAACGGAGTGTATAAATAAACTATTTTTACGACCCGAACGACCAACACGAACAAATCCGACAAAGCAACATGCTATACACACTGCTCGAATACCTCGAAACGCACTTCGACCTGCCCGGCACGGGACTGTTCCAGTACCTGTCGTTCCGCTCGGTGTGCGCCATCGTGTTCGCGCTGCTCATCGGAGCGATTTTCGGCAAGAAAATCATCGAGATGCTGCGGCGGCGCCAGATAGGCGAAGACATCCGCAACCTCGGTCTGGAAGGACAGATGGAAAAACGCGGAACGCCCACGATGGGCGGAATAATCATCCTCGGAGCCATGCTCGTCCCGGTTCTGCTCTTCTGCGACCTGGGCAACGTCTACGTGCAGCTCATGATTGTCTCTTCGGTATGGCTCGGTCTGCTCGGCTTCGCGGACGACTACATCAAGGTATTCCGCAAACACAAGGAGGGGCTGAAGGGCAGATTCAAAATCATCGGACAGGTCGGGCTGGGCATCATCGTCGGCACGACGATGTGTTTCAGCCGGGACATCGTCATCGTCGAGAAGGCGCAGCCACGGACGGAAACAGCGGTCGCGGCCGCACAGCCGGATGCAGTGCAGACCGCCGGACACGGGACGGCCGCCGCGAAAGCCTACTCCTCCTCCGTCCCGCAGAAAACCGCCAAGACCACCATCCCGTTCGTGAAGAACAACGAATTCGACTACCACTGGCTCGTACCGTCCGACAAACCCTGGGGCGACGTGCTGACGTGGATTATCTACATTCTGATAGCCATCTTCATCATCACGGCGGTCTCCAACGGGGCCAACCTGACCGACGGGCTCGACGGACTGGCCACGGGAGTTTCGGCCATCATCATCGTCATCATGGGGGTTTTCGCCTACCTGTCGGGCAACATCATCTATTCCGACTACCTCAACATCATGTACCTGCCCGGAACGGGCGAACTGATGGTTTTCGCCTCGGCGCTGGTCGGCGCGCTCATCGGTTTCCTGTGGTACAACTGTTACCCGGCCCAGGTCTTCATGGGCGACACGGGCAGTCTGGCTCTGGGCGGCATCATCGCCGTCTTCGCCCTGCTCGTGCGCAAGGAACTGCTCCTGCCGCTGCTGTGCGGCATCTTCCTCGTGGAAGCGCTCTCTACCATGATACAGGTGTCCTATTTCAGGTATACGAAACACCGTTACGGCGAAGGACGGCGATACTTCCTCATGGCACCGCTGCACCACCACTACCAGAAAAAAGGCATCCCGGAAAACAAAATCGTCGTCCGCTTCTGGGTCGTGCAAATCCTGCTGGCAGCGATGACACTGGTAACCCTCAAAATACGTTAGTAACCATGAAAGCAGTAATACTCGGAGGCGGGGAGAGCGGATACGGTTCGGCCGTTCTGGCCAAGGTCAAGGGACTCGACGTTTTCCTGACGGACAACGGACGCATCGAACCGAAATACGCCGCCGTACTCGACCGCTACGGCATCGAGTACGAACAGGGCGCACACACCCAGGAACGGATACTCGACGCCGACCTGGCCGTGAAAAGTCCCGGCATTCCGGATACGGCGCCCATCGTACTCAGGCTGCGGGAACGGGGCATTCCCGTCATCTCCGAGATAGAATTCGCCGGCCGCTACACGAAGGGGAAGACCATCTGCATCACCGGTTCGAACGGCAAGACCACCACGACCACGATGGTGGGCACGATACTCCGGGCAGCCGGATACGACGCGGCCGTGGGCGGCAACATCGGCGAGAGCTTCGCCTATACCGTAGCGACTGCCGACAGGGAATGGTACGTACTGGAACTGAGCAGCTTCCAGCTCGACGGCATCGTAGACTTCCACCCCGACATCGCGGTCATCACCAACATCACCCCCGACCATCTGGACCGCTACGGAAACAAGTTCCAAAACTATATCGACAGTAAGTTCCGCATCATCCGCAACCAGCAGCCCGACGACTATTTCATCTACGGCATCGACAACATGGTCGTCTGCCGCGAAATCGCCCTGCGCAAACCGGCCATGCGCATGCTCCCCTTCACTGCGAAAACCGCCCCCGGCTGCGCGGGCGCCGAAACGACCGAAGCGGCAGACGCACGCGGACGCAAGACCGACAACCGGTTCCGGACGGAGGCGCAGGAGGCAGGTCTCGAAGGAACGACGGTGGACGACGTGACCGTACACGACTATCCGGGAGCGTTTTACATGCCGCAGGGCGTGTTCCGCGCAAGTGTGGACGGCCGGACGGTACTGCTCGACCCCGCACACATGAAGGTCAAGGGAATACACAACATATACAACGCCGAGGCAGCAGCGCTCGCCGCCCTCGCGGCAGGTGTGGAACCGGCTCTCGCGGAACGCGTGCTGCACGATTTCGAGGGTGTAGAACACCGCATGGAAGCCGCGGGTACGGTAAACGGCGTGGAGTACATCAACGACTCGAAGGCCACCAACGTGGATTCCTCCTGGTATGCGCTCGACAGCATGACGCGTCCGACCGTATGGATAGCCGGCGGCACCGACAAGGGGAACGACTACGAAACGCTCAAGGCGCTTGCCGCAGCGAAGGTGAAGGCGCTCGTATGTATGGGCGTGGACAACGCCAAACTCATCGCGAACTTCACCGGCATCGTCCCGGCCGTTTACGATACCCATTCGCTGGAGGAGGCGATGCGCGTCTGCGCCGAGGTCGCCTCTGCGGGCGATACCGTACTGCTGTCGCCCGTCTGCGCCAGTTTCGACCTGTTCCGCAACTACGAAGAACGGGGGCGGCTATTTAAGGAGGCCGTGAAGCGACTGAAAGAAAAAGCCGAACGATGAAGGAGGACAGGGAAGATACGGAAAGCAGGAGGCCGGAGGGCACCCGGGAACGCGGGAACGCCTCGGAACGCCGCCCCCCCTCCTGGAGCGCGAAGGGAACGGAAGCCGCCCGCATGGTCGGCGCGGAGGCCCGGCGCCTGTCCGAAACCGGCATGGAATTAGGCAGGAAGGCAAGCAGAAAAAGCCGCCGGTGGATAGACGCCGTTTTCGGCGGCGACAAGGTACTGTGGACGGTCATCATCGTCCTGCTCATCTTCTCCATGCTGCTGACCTTCTCCGCCACGGTTTACAAGCCGGGCGGAACGCCGACGGCCAAGCTCATCAACCAACTCGTCTTCATCGGAGCAGGCATCGCGGCACTGCTGGTGGTACACGTCGTCAAATACCAGTTTTACGGACGCATCGCCAACGCCGTATTCATCACGGGACTCATTCTGACCGTATTGGCCATGGTCATCGGCCCCGAAGAGGCCGGTGCCCGCCGCGACCTGGATTTGCCGCTCGTACACATCCGGTTCCAACCTTTCGAAATTCTGAAAATCGGCGTCATCATGGTGCTCGCCAAACAGTTAGCCCGCCGCCAGAAAAACATCGAGCACACCCCCATCCTGCCGAGCTTCAATCCGAAATCGTGGATGGACGACGCGCAGCGAAACGTCGATATCATCCGGCACGAAACCGTTCCGGTGCTCGGCCCCATCGTCGTCACGTGCATTTTCACGTTCCTTTCGGTGGGCAACTCCACGACGCTCATCATCGCAGCGACCTGTCTGGTCATGCTGTTTATCGGCCGCGTGCGCATGGCCGACTTGGGCAAGATGGTCGGTGCGGTGGCGCTGCTCGGCGTCGTACTCTTCGCCGCCGGTCTGGGACGAAGCGACACGGGCCGGAGCCGTATGGCGAGCTTCAAACCCGACATGCTGACCAAGCACGTCCGCATGACTGCGGATAGCATCGAAATATACGACTATCCGGAACGCACGCTGCCCGACGGCAAAGTCAGTCCCGCCGAACCGAGCCAGTCCATCAACGCCAAAATGTCGATAGCGTCGGGCGGTTTCTTCGGCAAGGGGCCCGGCATGAGTACCCACCGCTCCAACCTCGAAGAAGCCGAAAGGGACTTCGCATACGCCTTCATCATCGAAGAATACGGCGCCGTGGGCGGCCTCGTCGTCCTGCTGCTCTACCTCTGGCTCTTTTTCCGGACCATCCAGATATTCAAGAAGTGCGGCACGGCGTTCCCCAGCCTGCTGGTGCTGGGACTCGGCCTCATGATAGTGCTCCAGGCGATGATACACATGCTCGTATCGGTATCGCTCTTCCCCGTCACCGGCCAGCAGCTGCCCCTGATAAGCAAGGGCGGTTCGTCGCTCGTCTTCACCCTCACGGCGTTGGGGATGATACTCGGCGTGAGCCGGCAAACATCGGAGAAGACGCTCGACCGTCCGAAGGGAGAATCGCTTTTCGAACGGGAGCCGGAAGGGAAACAGCGCACGCCGACCGGACGGTAACCCGCTGCAAAGCACCGGAGGCAGACTCCGAGTCCCCACTCCAACGACGGCACACGGGGCGGTCGAAAACCCGACGCGGAACCCGGCACAGGAAAAAGACCGATACCGAGAGGGCCGGCACGGGAAGCCCGCCACAAGCGAATGTCATAAGGGAAGCCGGTGCAGACACGGGGCCCCTTGCGAAGAGACGGCAACGAAACATACGGAACAAAACCGACACAGGATTATGGAAAACGGCAAACTGAAAATCATCCTCAGCGGCGGCGGTACGGGCGGCCACATCTACCCTTCAGTCGCGGTGGCCGAAACGCTGCGCAGCGAACTGGGCGAGGGCGTCGAACTGCTGTTCGTGGGCGCCGAAGGGAAAATGGAGATGGAAAAGCTCCCCGCCCTCGGCTACCGGGTAGTGGGCCTTCCGGTAGCGGGACTGCAACGCAGGTTCGACCTCAGGAACTTCGCCCTGCCGTTCAAGGTGGCGGAAAGCATCCGCAGGGCACGCCGCACGATTCGGGACTTCGGCGCCGACGCGGTAGCAGGTTTCGGCGGATACGCCAGCGCTCCCGTCCTGTGGGCGGCCCAACGCATGGGTATCCCGACACTCATACAGGAACAGAACTCCTATGCCGGCATGACCAACAAGATTCTCTCGCGCCGGGCCGAACGCATCTGCGTGGCCTACGAGGGTATGGAACGCTTCTTTCCGGCCGACCGCATCCTCTTCACGGGCAATCCGCTGCGGGGCGACTTCGGCAAGGCCGCGCCGCGGGCGGAAGCAGCCGCCCACTTCGGGCTGCAGGCGGACCGGCCGACACTGCTCGTGGTCGGCGGCAGCCTCGGTACGCGAACGCTGAACGAAGCGATGAAACGCCACATCGACAGGTTCGGCAACGGCAGCGAGGTGCAGGTGATATGGCAGACGGGCAAATACTACGAAAAGGAAATGGCCGCTTTCATGGCGGAAAGGAGGTATCCGAACATCTGGTCCGGCGCCTTCATCGACCGCATGGATTATGCTTACGCAGCGGCCGATGCGGTCGTCTCGCGTTCGGGGGCCTGCACGGTTTCGGAACTCGCGCTCGCCGGGAAGGCGGTGCTGTTCGTACCGTCGCCCAACGTGGCCGAAGACCATCAGACCAAGAATGCCCGCGCACTCGCCGACCGCGATGCGGCCCTGCTCATCCCCGATGCCGAAGCGGTCGAGAAAGCCATCCCGGAAGCCCTCGCGCTCGTCGCCGACCGACCGCGGCGGGAAGCGCTCGAACGGAACATCCGCCGGATGGCCACGCCCGATGCCGCCCGCACGGTAGCCTCCGAAATCATCAAACTCGCACGGAAACGATGAAGGACACGCAAACGCAAAACATCTATTTTCTGGGAATCGGCGGTATCGGCATGAGCGCCGTCGCCCGCTACTACCTGCTCGAAGGAGCGGCGGTGGGCGGATACGACCGGACGGAAACCGCCCTGACGCGCCGCCTCGCGGAAGAAGGCGCCGATATACACTACGAAGACGACCCGGCCCGAATCGGCGAACGTTTCCGCGACCCGCGGCAGACGCTCGTCGTCTATACCCCCGCCCTGCCGCACGACCATGCCGAATGGGCCTGGTTCCGCAACCGCGGGTTCCGCATCCTGAAACGGTCGGAAATCCTCGGCCTGCTGGCGGCGGACAAATACGTGATGGCCGTAGCGGGCACGCACGGCAAGACCACCACCACCACCCTCACCGCATGGCTGAACCATGTGGCCGGAGGAGGCGGAAGCGCGTTCCTGGGCGGCATATCGAAAAACTTCGACAGCAACTTCGTCTACGGGCCCGGCGACCGGCTTGCCGTAGAAGCCGACGAGTTCGACCGCTCGTTCCTCCACTTGTGGCCCGATGCGGCGGTCATCACCTCCGCGGACGCCGACCACCTCGACATCTACGGCACGCACGAAGAGCTGCGCCGCACCTTCGCCCGGTTCGCCGGACAAATCAAGCCGGGCGGAACGCTCGTCATCAAAAAGGGCGTGGAACTGCCGATAGAAAACGCCGGCATCCGCATCTATACCTACGCCTGCGACGAGGCGGCCGACTTCCGGGCCGCCAATCCGGAAGTACTGCCGGACGGTACTTACCGTTTCGACATCGTATGTCCCGACCGCACCCTCTCCGGCTGCCGGCTGGGCATACCGGGACGGGTAAACGTGGAAAACGCCGTGGCAGCCGTGGCGCTCCTCTGGACGGCGGGTTTCGACGAGGCGCGGCTCCGGGAAGGGCTCGAATCGTTCCGCGGCGTGCGCAGACGCTTCGATTTCCGCATCAACACGCCGGAACGCATTTACATGGACGACTACGCCCACCACCCTGCCGAACTGCGGGCGGCCATCGCCTCGGTGCGGGGCATGTTTCCCGGCCGCAGGATAACGGCCATCTTCCAGCCGCACCTCTACACCCGAACGCGCGACTTCTACCGCGGCTTCGCCGAAGCGCTCTCGCTGGCCGACGAAGTGCTGCTCGTTCCCATCTATCCCGCGCGCGAGGAGCCTATCGAAGGCGTATCGTCCGACATGATAGGCGAGCTGCTCACCGTACCGCACCGCACCGTGCCGCTCGAAAGGATAGCCTCCGAAGCAGCCGAAAGCAACCCCGACATCCTCATCAGCTTCGGCGCCGGCAGCATCGAAAACTATACGGCCGCCATCGCGGAACGGCTCGCAGGCCGCACGCGGTAGGCCGCACCGGAAACGGAAACGGAAACAGAAACGGAAAGCGGGTAACGGAAGCCTGCACCTTTTCCGCCTGCGGGTGCGGTACCGACAGCCGCAGGCTGCGCAAGGGAGCCATGCGCTCTTTGGATTTTTTGTCGTAATTTTACGGTCGCAATCCGAAACACCACACTACCGGACTTCGCGCAGACGGCTTCTCCGCCGTCCCGCGGAACCCGGCAATTACCGACGCACACCATGAACCGCGGCCTGAAAATAATCCTTTCGTCCCTCGCCTGGGCCGGTATCGCAGCATACCTCGTCTGGGCCGGAGGGCTGGGCGAACGCAAACGCGCGGCCGCCTCGGTACATGCGCTGGAAATCACGGTGCGCGACAGCACGGACATCGGCATCATCCGCCGGGCGGACGTCCGCCGATGGATAAGTTCCGCCGGCCTCGACCCGCTGGGCCGGCACATCGACTCGATTGACCTGCGGGCCATCACCGACCTGGTCGTCGCACACGACTTCGTCCGCAGCGCCCGCACCAGCGTCGGTCTCGACGGCACGGTGCATGTCGTGCTCAGCCAGCGCCGTCCCGTCATGCGCGTCGTCACCGACGACGGATACGACTTCTATTATACGGACGACGGCTACATCGTCCCTGCCGGAAGACACTCCGCACACTACGTTCCCGTCGTAACGGGCCGATTTGGCCTGCCTTTTGCGAACGGCTTCAGCGGACGGCTGGCCCCGGACCCGGAAGAGGCTGCAAAAAAGTCAAATGAAAATTACCTATTTCTATACAAACTCATTAATTTTGTAGAATACATCGAGGAGAATGAGTTCTGGAACGCGCAGGTCGTACAGGTAAACGTACTGCCGGCAGCGGGCCGCCGTACCGAACCCGAAGTGGAAATCATTCCGCGAGTGGGCGACCAGGTCGTACTGCTCGGCCGGCTGGACGGGTACGAACGCAAGCTGGCCAAACTCCTGACCTTTTACCGGAAAGCCATGCCGAAGGAAGGATGGGACAAATGGAACTACATCGACCTCGAATACGAGGGGCAGGTGGTGTGCAGCCGGCGCTAAGGGCCGGAGCACCGACGTGTCGGCTGCCGCGGACCAGCACGGGCAGCCTGTTTTGACGAAAGATAAAATTACAGCAAGGTGGAAAACAAAAGCTACATAGTGGCCATCGACCTGGGTTCGGGCAGCGTGACGGCGGCAGCCGGCAGCAAAGACCCCGACGGCAGGCTCAACATCATAGACATCGTATCCAAACCCATGCAGGGCATGTCGTGCGGCGAGGTAATCAACATCGAACAGGTTACCGGCGCTGTCCGGGCGGCCGTCGGGGAACTGGAAGAACGCCTCGGCATCAAGGTCACGGAAGCCTATGCGGGCATTTCGGGCCACGACATCAAATGCGCCGACAGCTCCTACTTCGTCTATGTCAGCGGAGAAGACCACGAGATATGCGAGGAGGACGTCGCCCGGCTGCACGAGAGCATGAACAGCCTCCAGCCGCCCGAAGGCATCTGCATCCTCGACCGGACGCCGCAAAAATACGTCATCGACTCGCGCGAGGAGACGATGCAGCCCGTCGGCCGTTTCGGACAGCAGCTCGAAGCCACGTTCAACTTCATCCTCGCCAACCGCGGCAGTCTCGAACGGCTCAACAAGGCGTTCCAGCGGCTCGGCATCGGCCAGCGCCGGCTGTTCACCAACGCGCAGGCCAGCGCTGCGGCGGTTCTCACCGAGGACGAAAAGGAACTGGGTGCCGCCGTGGTGGACATAGGCGCCGGATGCACGGACATCTGCATCTGGCAGGACAACATCATGCGCTACGTCGGCGTGCTTCCCGTAGGGTCCGACGCCATCAACCGCGACATCCGCTCCGTCGCCATCCCCGAACGGTTCATCGAGAAGCTCAAAACCACCCACGGCTATGCCGTGGCGGCACGGATTCCCGAAGAGAAGAAGGGCCAAAGCATCAAAATCAAGGGGCGCACCCAGCGGGAGAACAAGGAAATTTCGTTCTACAACCTCGCCCAAATTATCGAAGCACGCCTGCTGGACATCGTCGAGAACGTGGTAGAAGAGATTAAGGAATCCGGCTACGCCGACAAGCTCGGTTCGGGCATCGTCCTCACCGGCGGCGGCGCATACCTCAACGATATCGACACCCTGTTCCGGGAACGGACGAAATACGACGTACGTACGGCCAGCGCCTATCCCGAACTGGTGAACGACCGGTCGCTTCCGGCGGCGGACGACATGCACCTTTCCTCGGCCATCGGCCTGCTGCTGCTCGGCCTTCAGGAAAGCGGGCTCGCCGCGACGGAAGAACCGCTGCCGGAAAAGCGGGAACGGGAACGGGAAAAGGACTCCTCCCGAAAGACGGCGGACGACCGCCCCGCCGAAGATACCCGCGACCGGGAGGAACGCAAAGAGGAACGGCATACCGACCGGACGGACGGAGCGGCGGACGATTCGTCCGACGGCACGGACAACGGAGACGGGAAACCGGACGACACGGCCAAACGGACGGCGGAGGACGACTCCAAACGCAACGGCAGGAAAGACCGAAAAAAACCTTTCGGCGGCATCGGCAGATTCTTCAAGGAGATTTTCGAGGTCGTCGATGACGACGAGATATAAACCGCACCGGCAATGACAGGCGAAAACGAAGTAATCACAAGCATCAAACTGCCGAAAAAGAATCCGTCCATCATCATGGTGCTGGGCGTGGGCGGCGCGGGCGGCAATGCCGTGAACCACATGTACGACCTGGGGATTACGGACGTCACCTTCATGGTCTGCAACACCGACCGGCAGGCGCTCAATGCCAGCCCGGTTCCCATCAAGGTGCAGCTCGGCGAAGGGCTCGGTGCGGGCAACGACCCCAACAAGGGACGGCAGGCCGCCATCGAAAGCCTCGACGACATCGTGCTGCGGTTCGAACAGGAAGGTACGAAAATGGTATTCGTCACGGCCGGCATGGGCGGCGGTACGGGTACGGGCGCCGCGCCCGTCATCGCGAAGGCCGCACGCGACCGGGGCATCCTGACCGTCGGCATCGTCACCCTGCCCTTCCACGCAGAGGGCCGCAAGCGTGTGGACCAGGCCAACCGCGGGCTCGAAGAACTGCGCAAGAATGTGGACTCGCTCGTGGTCATCCATAACGACAACATCGCCAAGATATACGGTTCGCTTCCGCTGGAAGAGGCCTTCGGCAAGGCCGACGACATCCTCGCCACGGCGGCCAAGGGTATTGCAGAACTCATCACGCGGGAAGGTATCGTCAATGTGGACTTCGCCGACGTGAAGGCCGTCATGACCAACGGCGGCATGGCGCTGATGGGTTCCGGCCGTGCGAGCGGCGAGGACAAGATTGACAAGGTGACCGAAGCGGCCCTTTCGTCTCCGCTGCTCAACCATCAGGAAATCAAGGGAGCGAGAGACATCCTGTTCAACCTCTCGTACAGCCCCGGCCAAATCAGTTTCGACGAGGCCACCTCGGTACTGGAGATGATACAGCGCAAGGCGAGCCGCGGCATCGGCGACCCGCATTCGGCCAACATCATCTGGGGGGCCGGTGTGGACGACTCGCTCGACGAGGAAATCGTACTTACCATCGTCGCCACCGGTTTCGACAACGTGAACGCGCTCGGCGCGCAGCAGCACCAGCAACAGACGGCCGAGCGACAGACGGCGGCGGGCGGCCTCTTCCGCACCGCAGGACTGAAACCGCAGTCCAACGTCATCAACGTGAAGAAAACCAACCGGCTCGGCGACATCGAAAAATACCTCGCCACACCGGCCTACATACGCCGCAACGTGCGGCTGAGCATCGTTTCGCCCGGCAGCGGCAAAGCCTCGAGGGTGTCGATGAAGGACGAGGCATCCGAAGGACAACCCGCGCAGCAGGCCGAAAACGACCTGTTCGGACAGCGCTGAAAGGGCCGCGTTTCCTTTCAGCCGCGCACGGCATCCCTCCGACGGGGCGGAGGATACCGTTCCCGCCGCGGCGGGAGACGGACAGAAGAACCAAAGCAGACGAGTTTTGATACATTTTTGCAGTATATTCATATACAAGGGATTCGAGCCGACGACCATCATCAGCCTCGTCATCCTCGCCGCGCTCATATGCGTATCGGCGTTCGCTTCCGGTTCGGAAACGGCGCTCTTTTCCCTCCCGCCGTCCGACATCCGTACCATCAAGTGCAGGGGAGCCAAAAGCGACAACGCAATTCTGAAACTGCTTTCGACGGAGGATTACATGCTCGCCACAATCCTGATACTCAACAATTTAGTAAACATCATCATCGTCATACTCTCCAACAACATCATCGACTCGGTGGTGGGCTTCACCACGGCGGGATGGAACTTCGCCTTCAAAACGGTGCTGGTCACGTTCCTCCTCCTGCTCTTCGGGGAAATCATCCCGAAAGTCACCGCCTCCCATTTCCCGCTCCGGTTCGCCGGCGTCATCGCAGTTCCCCTGCTCGGCGTGAAAACGGCCTTCAAACCCCTCTCCTGGATACTCGTAAAGATGGGCGAACGCTTCAACAAGAGGGCCGCGAAAACCCACCATGCCAACATTTCGATGGACGAACTCTCCGACGCCCTCGAAATGACGCAGAACCAGAGCAGCGAAGAGAAAAAGATGCTTTCGGGCATCGTCGATTTCGTCAATACCAACGTAGAGGACATCATGCAGCCCCGGCTGGATATTACGGCGGTGAATGTGGAATGGGGATTCGATGCCGTCCGCAACACCATCGTGGAATCCGGTTTCTCCCGTATTCCG
The DNA here is from genome assembly GCA_019114205.1 of Candidatus Tidjanibacter gallistercoris. GTDB lineage: Bacteria > Bacteroidota > Bacteroidia > Bacteroidales > Rikenellaceae > Tidjanibacter > Tidjanibacter gallistercoris. The sequence continues at coordinate 35,422 of DXFY01000062.1, forward strand.
GCCTATCGCGACAGCATCGACAACATCGAAGGCATCCTGTATGTAAAGGACATGCTCCCGTTCATCGGCGAAAGCGACGACTTCCAATGGCAGAAACAGCTCCGGGAAGCATACTACATCCCCGAACACAAAAAGATTAACGACCTGCTGGAAGAGTTTCAGAGCAACAAGGTCCACATGGCCATCGTCGTGGACGAGTACGGTTCCACGCTCGGACTGCTCTCGCTGGAAGACATCATCGAGGAAATCGTGGGCGAAATCACCGACGAAAGCGACAAGGAAGAAACCTTCTACCGGCGACTGGGCGACGGCTCCTACCTGTTCGACGGCAAGACGCACATATACGACTTCCTCGACGTGGTGCAGCTCGACGACACCACGTTCGACGACGTCAAGGGACAAGCAGAAACCATCGCCGGCCTCATGCTCGAAATCAAACGGGACTTCCTGAAAAGGGGCGATTCCATTACGTCGCACGGCGTGCGGTTCACCGTCGAATCGGTGGACAGGCGCCGCATCGACAAGATACGAATCACCCTGCCTTCGAATCCGGCGGCAGGCTCACAGGAAACTTCGAAATAACATACCCGCGCTCCTGGCGAATTTTCGGCCCCTCTCCTGCGCACTACCGCAGAGAAAACCGGACGAAACGACCGGCAGCGCTGCCGACAATACCGCCCCCGCTGGCGAGCCGGCGGCAGGACAGCGGTACGCCGCAGCCCGAACAACCGACAAATACACGACCTGTCATGACGGCAAGAACCGACGCGGCGGACGACCGCCGGGAACAAACATACGAAACGGACGGCGTACTGCTGGTCATCGCCCCGGTGACCGATGCCGAAACCTCGGCATGGCTGACCGACGACGACCGCAGCTGCATCGCAACGCTCGGCAACGCCAGACGACGCCGGGAACAGACCGCATGGCGCAGCATCGTGCGCCGGAAAGCGGGAACCGTCCCCATCGCCTACACCCCTTCCGGAGCTCCGTTCCTCGAAGGCAGCGACCTGTACATCGGCGTCTCCCACACCGCATCGGAAGCGGCGGTCATCCTGTCCCGCCGGCCGTGTGCGGTAGACATCGAATGCACGGGGCGGGACTTCCGACGGGTGGCCCCACGCTTTGTTGCTCCCGAAGAGGCGGCTTTGCCGTGCAGCGGCGAAGAACTCTTTCTTCCTGTGCTGTGGTGCGTCAAGGAAACCCTGTACAAGTTTTCGGGGCGTAAAGAGCTCGACCTGCGGGCAGACCTGCGTCTGAACCGAGCAGACCTGCGCACGGGAACACTGACCGGCGCCATACGCGGTACGGACGGAATGTGGCGCGAATTTCCCATGCATGCCATCCTGCGGGAAGATGCCGTATGCGTCTGGATGGCCGCCGACGCCGCCGACCGCCCACAGCTCCCGTAACGCTCTGCTGCGCCCCCCCGCCGCATCGTCCCCGAAACACGGTTGCAACATTGCCGAGGCGTTTTTTTGCTTCTCTGTACCTCCTGCTCTTACGATTACGGCAGGCAGCCGCGGTCGGTCGCACGTCCGCAGGGAGGAGACTGCCGGGAGATGGCTGCAGAAAAGGGAGCTGCAAGGAAAAGGGAGCTGCAAGGAAAAGGCCCAAGAGCAACTCCGCAAAGAAGAGGCCACAGAAGGAGCGCCGCAGAAGAGAACCGCAGGAAGGGACACAGGAAAGACCGCAAGCAGCGCCGCAGAAAGGAGGCCGCAGGGATGGGACCGTCCGAAACGGAGCAAGAGCAAGGAACGTAAACTTGTACATCATCACCTTTTTTAATATCTTTACGGGTATTAACGAAACAATCATGACCGAATCAACGAATCCCGTATTCATAGCCGGCCCGTGCGTTATCGAGAGCGGCGAACTGCTCGACACGGTGGCGGCGGAGCTCGTCCGCATCCGGAAAAAACTGGGTGTCGAAATCATTTTCAAGGCCTCCTTCGACAAGGCCAACCGCACCTCCCTCGGTTCGTTCCGCGGACCGGGCATGGAAAAAGGGCTGCAAATGCTCGCCGACATCAAAAGCCGGTACGGACTGCGCATCCTTACCGACATCCACGAAACATACCAGGCCCGGCCGGTCGGCGAAGTGGCCGACGTGATACAGATACCGGCATTCCTGTGCAGACAGACCGACCTGCTCGTCGCCGCGGCGAAAACGGGCCGCACGGTCAACATCAAGAAAGCGCAGTTCCTTTCCGGAAAGGACATGTTCTATCCGGTGCAGAAGGTACGGGAATCGGGCAACGACGACGTTTGGCTCACCGAACGCGGCAACATGTACGGTTACAACAACCTCGTCGTGGACTTCCGCAACATTCCCGACATGTTCGAGTTCACCCCGCGCGTCATCATGGACTGCACCCATTCGGTGCAGCGTCCCGGAGCCGGTAAGGGCATCACCGGAGGCAACCGCGAATTCGTTCATCCGATGGCCCTCGCAGCCAAGGCGTTCGGCGCCAACGGCTATTTTTTCGAAGTTCACCCGCAGGCCGACGAGGCACTCAGCGACGCCGCCAATTCGCTGTTCCTCTCCGACCTCGAAAAAGTCATCGCATCCCTGCTATGAGTCCGATAAGAGAAAGCGCCCTCAACACGTTCAGGGCGGAAGCCGAAGCCGTCGAAGCACTCGCCGGCCAACTGACCGAAGATTTCGAAAAAGCCGTCCGCGCCATCCTCGCCACGCACGGCAAGGTCATCGTGACGGGCATGGGCAAATCGGGTCTCGTGGGCCGCAAGATAGCCGCCACGCTGGCAAGTACCGGCACACCGTCCTTCTTTCTCCATCCGGGCGAAGCCTACCACGGCGACCTGGGCATGATAGAACCGGGGGACATCGTGCTGGCCCTCTCCAACTCCGGCCAGACGGACGAAGTGCTGCGGCTCATCCCCTACCTTCAGGACAACGGCAACACGGTCATCGCCATGACGGGCAACGCCGCCTCGACGCTGGCCCGGAATTCCACCTACCACCTCGACGTATCGGTCAAAAGCGAGGCATGCCCGCTCAGCCTCGCGCCGACCTGTTCAACGACGGCACAGTTGGCCATGGGCGACGCACTCGCCGTGGCGCTGATGAACGAACGGGGTTTCCGGGCGGAAGATTTCGCCCGCTTCCATCCGGGCGGCTCGCTCGGCAGGCGGCTGCTCACCCGCGTAGGCGATGTCATGCGCAGCGAGCATTTGCCCACGGCCGCCCCCTCCAGCAAGTTAGGCGAAGTCATCATCACCATCAGCGACGCCCGCATGGGCGTGGCGGTCATCATGGACGGGGAACGCATCGCAGGCATTGTCACCGACGGCGATGTACGCCGGGCGATGCTGCAATACGGAGCCCGGTTCTTCGACATCACCGCAGGCGAAATCATGACGCGCACACCGAAAGTCACCCGCGTCTCCGACCGCCTTACCGATGCCGAACAACTCATGCAGGACAACAAAATCCATTCGCTCATCGTGGTGGACGACAAGGGAGCACTCGCCGGAATCGTGGAGCTGTACGACCTGATGCGCAGCGGCAAATAACCGTTGCCGCAACCCTCGCGCCACCACCCCGGCGGCGACACCGTCCGCCGCACGAACCGAACCATATACCATCAACGACATGGACGTCAGGATAGCACAGGGCTGGAAAGAGATGCTGGCCCCCGAATTCGACAAACCCTATTTCGAAGAACTCATCGGATTCGTCAAACAGGAGTACGCCGCACGGAGAGTCTTTCCCCGCGGCAGCAACATTTTCCGCGCATTCGACAAATGTCCGCCGGATTCGCTCAAGGCGGTCATCATCGGACAGGACCCCTACCATGGCGAAGGACAGGCCAACGGCCTCTGCTTCTCGGTCAATGACGGCGTCCCGTTTCCGCCGTCGCTGCGCAACATCTTCACCGAGATACACGCCGATACCGGTGCACCGATACCGACGAGCGGCAACCTCGACCGGTGGGCGGAACAGGGCGTCCTGCTGCTCAATGCCGTGCTTACCGTTCGGGCACACGAAGCGGCCTCGCATGCGGGCAAGGGCTGGGAGCAGTTCACCGATGCGGTCGTCCGGGCCATCGCGGAACGGAAGGACGGCATCGTGTACATGCTCTGGGGCAGTTACGCACAGCGCAAAGGGGCCATCGTAAATCCTTCGCGCAACCTCGTGCTCAAATGCGCCCATCCATCGCCCTTCTCCGCCAACAACGGATTCTTCGGCTGTCACCATTTCTCGAAAGCCAACGAATACCTCGTCGCCCAGGGAAAGGCCCCCATCCGGTGGTAACGCACCCTGCCCGATAGCGCCTCCCGACCGGTGTCCGGGGCTTCCGGTTTCACCTTCCGACCGGGAGATGCCCAACGGCCGGCAATAGCGGAAAAATGCGGGAACGCTGCCGGATGCGTCCGGCAGCCGGGTAGGTCATTACGAAAAATCCCACACTTTCAGGCAGCCGCCCGCGACCCGACCGAAACGTTCGTTCCTGCCGCCGCCACACGCGGCGGGAGTATCCGGTACGGCAAAGCGGACAAGCGAAGCAAACGCTATAGCATATCCGCCGTACAACAATTCCACTACGGATACGGACGGACTGCTGCGGCAAAAACGCAACCGGTCGGGCTGCGGACCTTCGGTAAAGCCCGCCGACACCGAATACCAATGACGAACCGCCGAACAACCTGTCTCGAAATTCGGACGGCTGCTCGACGGGTAGCGGAGCATGGCCGGAATGCAAGACAGCCGGTTTACGCGGCCGAACAGCGGACACAGCGTACAGCCGGGCGAATGGCTGGAATCGGACAAACAACCAACGGATAAAGGCGGCTGCATGACGCAGGTCGGGCGATAAGCTGCAAACGCAGCGGGGCCGCCTTTCGACAAGACGGCCCCGCATTCATTTACGGCCTGTTCGTACCTATCTGTACGAAACGGTATAAACGTACTCGTTGGTTCCCCGGCCGAGTTCGGTGGTGCTTCTGTTTTCGATAGTCCATACGTATCCCAATTCCGGAAGTTCCGGGTCTATCAGTTGGTCTCCTACCACAATATCGTATGTTATACGGGTTCTGACGAATGTACACGTCTGCGTTATCGTCGAAACGTATCCCTGTCCGTCCTGCACATAAACCAGCTCCGGATTCCACTCTTCGCCGACACTTTCGTAGCTGACCGGAATGGTAACGTTCGGTTCATGATATTCCCTGTGCGCATCAGCGCTTGCCAGCTCATCGTGCAACCCCTCTGCTACATAATAATCGCTGCCGCTTCCGAGCAGCCGCAGCAGTCCGAGCATATCGACCCGTCCGGGCATATCGTCATCATAACGATAATTCGGGTCGACGGAATCAGAAGATTCGCAAAGAGAAAGGAACAGACTGTTGAGGTCCAGATTGCACCGTCGGTCGTTGGCGATGTCCCCGAAAAGGTCTTCCAGTCCGTCTTCGGTTTCCCAACCGCCGACACTGGTCAAATGTTCTATCGACGAGAGCACCCCGCCGGCATAATCATACCGCCAGGCATATTTCGACCACTCGTCGAGTTGCCAGTTAATCTCGGCCAGGCGGCCGTCGCCGTCATACTCCATAAAATAAGTCTTCGCATCACCGGATTCATCGGTAACAGCCTCCATGCGTTCCACATAACCGTTGTCACCGAGGAAGACCGTATACTCCTCCACATCGCCGTATTCGTCCCGCTCGCTGACGCGCACTTCGCCCGCGCTACCGTAATCGCACGTCACGGTCAGGAGGTTTTTAGAGTCGTCGTCGCTTTCATCCCAGACTATCTCGACCGCATATTCCGCCACACGGTTCTGCTCGTCGTACCTGAACGTCCACACGCGGCGGGGCTCCCAATCGGAATCTTCGGGATATCCGCTTCCCAAATACACCTCACCGACGATGCCGGAGACATACCGTTCCACGGCAGGGGCAGGCGGATTCTCGCCGCCTTCATCATCGTCACCGTCATTATCGCCGCCTCCCGCAGCCGTACCTTTCTGGGTAACGTTTACGGAAAGGATGCTCTCGCCGCACACGATGCGGATAACGGCGGTACGGTCGGCACCGGTTTCATTGACCGTCAGGACAATGTCGACGGTATAATCACCCGCAGCATCGCCGCTGGAGGGATTGAGCGAAATCCAGTCGGCCGCACCTTCTTCGGCCGCCCTGGATGCGACTTCTTCCACCTCGGCATACCATGCTCCGACCGTGGTAAAGCTCAGCCCGTTGCCTCCGTCGACACTCGTCTCATCGGCATACGCCGTCATGTTCTTGCTGCCGCCGGTAAGGGTGATGTCGCCGCCCTCTTCCGGCAGAACCGGAGTACACGCGGCCAACGCACAGACGACCGCCGCCACAATATACGTTTTCTTCATAACATTATGGAATATTTTAGGATATGTACGTTCTGTCGTCTACCCGCCTCGTGCCGGTCGACACGAACGAGCAAGACCGGTACGGCTCTTTCGGCGGCAAAAATAAATAAAACATACGGTCCGGTCAATAATATATTGACGTCCAAAGCAGGCACGAAAAAGGCGGTACCCGACCGGGATACCGCCTCCGTACCTTCGCACGTCCGCACTTTTCGGTACGTCAGACTTCGTCGCACTCGAATTCGTAGCCGAGCCTTTTGCCCGTATGCAGCTTGGAAAGTTCGTTGCGTGAATTGAACTGCTCCACCGTTACGAGTTTCGACACCCCGTAAGGCGGCACGTACAGGTCGAAATCGAGTGCGAAGGAAATGGCCGATTCCAATATTTCGACGATGGCGAACTTGTCTATCTGACGGTTCCCGAAGCTGTCGCAGCGCTGCGTGCACCGTCCCTTGCCCTCCACGAAATACTGCATCTGGTGGTTGATGAAGATGCGTCCGATGAGGTATCCCTCGTCTTCGCCCCTGTTGTATTTGAAGGAGTCCGCAAGAAAATTGTAGATGTTGATTACCCCGCAGTAGGCGTTCTCGGCATTCCGCGACAGGTAAGGATTGCGCCATACCTCGTGTCCTTCGTGAAACCGGAACACATCGGTCTGCATGGCGAATATCAGAATATCTTCGGCGACCTGTATCTGGGCCTCGAATTTGCCCCTGTCCCGATACTCGATGCGGATGCGCTTGTCGATTTTCTCGTCGAGCTCTTCGTCCAGCTCTGCCGACAGTTCGAGCAGCGCTTCTTTCAGTTCATTGAATACGACGAACGTATTGTCCGAAACCCGTTGTTTCACGGACGCCTTGTGCGTCAGTTTGTCTATAATCTCTTTCCTTAATCGACCGTCAGGCTCCATCTGTTAATATGCTGTTTTGATTATTAAGATTTTCCGTTCCGCTACCCCTTCCGAGGCCTGTCGATATAGACCATATCGCCCCCGGCAAGCGTACCGCCCGGTAGATGTTTCCGGTTGAACCGCCTCAGCCGCCGTTCCGGAATACCGAGCGACTCGGCGATAGCCGCATACGAATCCCCGCTGCGGGCCACCACATACCGTATCCCGTCGCGCACGAAAATACCGCGCCCGCCCGCCGAATGGACAGCGACCGTATAATTGTCGATGTCGATGGGCCGGTCCGGATAGAAGGCATCCACCATCTCGGCCATGGAGGGCACGACCGGTACGGCATCCACCCCTGCGAGGTAGGCGGGCAGTTCCCCGTCGTCGAGCAGGTACAGTTCGTAATCCTCGATGCACTTTATCAGCGATGCCGCATAATGGGGAGCCGTAGCATAACCGCACTCCTTCAACCCGTAAGCCCATCCCTTGTAGTCTTTCGGGTCGAGTCGGAACAGCCGCTCGTAGCGGGGACTGCTCTTCAGAAACTCGGAATGGTCCCTGTACGAATCCTCGATGGTGCTGTAACGCCTGAAACACTCCTGCAAAGCGTCGTCGTCGTACCGAACGGTATCTCCCAACCAGTTATTCTTGCACTTGATGCCGAAATGGTTGTTGGAACGCCGTGAAAGGTCGCTGTTGCCGTACCGCGACTCGATGATGCCCTGCGCAATCTTGATGCTCGCCGGTATGCCGTACAGCTTCTGGTGCTGCATGGCCAGCGGAGCATAGGTGGCAATGTATTCTTCGCGCGTCATCTCCCGCTGGGCCGACGCTTCGGCCGCCGCCAGCAGGCATACGACCGACAATACGAAACGAACTGACAGCTTCATATTCAATCCATATTCCGTTAACGGTTCGCAAAAACCATACAAAGATAGCGAAAGGCGAGCGTAGCGGCAAAAGAAAACGATGTTTTCGGTTTTGTCTTTGCCGAGCCGAATCCTATCTTCTCTAAAGATAGCGAAAGGCGAGCGCAGTGGCAAAAGAAAACAAAGTTTTCGATTTTGTCACTGCCGAGCCGTAGCCTGTCTTCTCTAAAGTTAGAATTTTATTCATCGAAATACACGGCGGAGTACGGATGCAATCCCGTCGTCCGGATGCAAAAGACGACTAAAAGGCGGAACATCATCGGGTTGCCGCAATCCGATGCGGAGGAGCCTCCGCAGGGTATTTGCAAATCGGCGGAAAAACCGTAGCTTTGTATCGTGCCGGCCGGCCGCGGCCGCATACGACAACGCAAACAAAGAAACCTTATCGAATCATGTTTACCGAACAGGCCAACAAGATATTTGAACGCGCCATAGCGGATTACCACAACTACGACAATGTAGACCACCCCATCGCCAACCCCTACACGCCGGGGAGCATCGAACATTTGCTCTACCGCAAGAACTGGATTGACACGGTACAGTGGCACCTGGAGGACATCATACGCGACCCGAACATCGACCCGGCGGAGGCGCTGAAAATCAAAAGACGCATCGACGCATCGAACCAGGAACGCACCGACATGGTGGAATACATCGACAGCTGGCTGCTGGACCGGTACCGGGATGTGACGCCCGCCCCGGACGCACGCATCAATACCGAGACGCCCGCATGGGCCATCGACCGCCTGTCGATTCTCGCGCTCAAGATTTACCACATGGAACAGGAGGCTTCGCGGCCCGACACCGACGAAGCCCACCGCAGCGCATGCAGCGCGAAGCTCTCCGTGCTGCTGACCCAGAGGGCCGACCTCTCCGTCGCAATCGACGAGCTCATCGAGGATATCGAAGCGGGCAGGAAGTACATGAAGGTCTATAAACAGATGAAAATGTACAACGACCCGTCGCTCAACCCCGTGCTGTACGGTAAAAAATAAGCGTACCGGATACGCCCCCGGATTCCGGTTCCGTTATAATGACGGACATGCGGTCCGACGGGCCCGACGCAGTCCCCCGACGTACCGCCCGTTTCCGCGAGCGGACGGAGCGGGAAACCTTAAACGAGCTATCGGTTTGACTGAAAAAAGGACAGAGAACGGTCATCTCCTCATCATGCGCCTGTCGGCCATGGGGGATGTCGCCATGACGGTGCCGGTCGTTGCGGCGCTGCGGCGAGCCTATCCGTCGCTCCGGATAAGCGTGCTGACACGAACGGGCTTCCGCCCGTTCTTCCGCGGCATTCCCGACCTGACATTCGTAGATTTCGACCCGACCGGTCGTCACAAGGGCTTTTTCGGCCTCGTCCGGCTCGCCTGCGACATCGGCACCTGCGGGGCGGATACCGTCGCCGACCTGCACGATGTGCTCCGCACGAAGGTCGTGCGCACGCTGGTCAGGCTGCGGGGCATGCGCGTGGCGGTCATCGACAAGGGGCGGAAGGAAAAGAAGGCCATGACGCGCCGGGCGGGCAAACGCCTCGTACCGCTCGCTCCGACGACCGAACGCTACCGCCACACGATACGCCGGCTGGGCTTCGACTTCGACATGCCGCGCGAACCGGAACGGGCCGTATGCCCCGTCCCCGACCCGATTGCCGGTACGACCGGTCCGAAGAAGGGGCGCTGGGTAGGCATCGCCCCCTTCGCCAAACACCGAGGGAAAATCTACCCCATCCCCCTGACCGACGAACTCATCGGGCTGCTGAACGAAACGTACGACCGCGTATTCCTCTTCGGCGGCGGCGAACACGAGAAAAGTTTCGCCGAAGGAATGGAAAGACGGCACCGAGGAGTGGTTTCGGTCATCGGACGCATGAACATGTCGCAGGAAATGGACCTCATCGCCAACCTCGACGCCATGGTGACCATGGACTCCGCCACCATGCACATCGCCTCGCTGCTGGGCGTACCCGTGGTTTCCGTCTGGGGCGCGACGCATCCTTTCGCGGGATTTTACGGCTACGGGCAGGACCCGGCCAATGCTGTACAGGCCGACATGCCCTGCCGTCCCTGTTCGGTCTTCGGCGACAGGCCCTGCATCTTCGGCGATTACCGCTGCATGCATGCGATTGCCCCGCAGCAAATCGCAGAACGGGTAGAACGGGTCGTCTCGGCCCGGACGATACCGCCGGAAAGCATCCGAAACCATCCATGAATGCAACGAACGCCTTAGCGACAACCATCCCTTCCGTACGGATACCATGAAACAATACCTGCTTCTGCTGCTGGCCATCGTGGCGGAAACGATTGCCACCTCGTCGCTCAAAATGAGCGAACAGTTCACCAAACTCGTCCCGTCCATCATCACGGTCATCGGATACGGTGCGGCGTTCTACTGCCTCAGCCTCGTCCTCAAGACCGTTCCGGTAGGCATCGCCTATGCACTCTGGTCGGGCATAGGCATCATCCTGATTACCCTTATCGGCGTATTCTATTTCAAACAGCATCTCGACCTGCCGGCCATCATAGGACTCGTCCTCATCGTCGCAGGAGTGGTCGTCATCAACGTTTTCTCCAAATCCGTTTCGCACTGACGGACGGGTGCCTCCCCCGCCCGGAATGTCTTGAAACAACCGGCGCCCCTTCCTTTCGCAACGGCGCCGGCCGGAGGGGTACGACCCGAGCGGAATGCCGCAATTTCCCTGTTATATCATTCACAGTTATTTTGCGCTCTGAAAAATAAAGCCTATCTTTGACGGTAATTCCGGACGCGGATGCCGCGCGGGTGTCCGCGCCGGGTACCGCAAGGAGTAATTGAAAGAGAAAACATTAACCATCAATTTTTTTCAGCAATGAACATACCTGCTAATCTCAAGTATTCCAACGACCACGAATGGGTAAGGGTCGAAGGGAACGAAGCATTCATCGGCATCACGGATTTCGCACAGAGCCAGCTCGGCGACATCGTATTCGTAGACGTTCCCACGGTGGGCGAATCGCTCGGCCAGAACGAAGTGTTCGGTTCGATTGAAGCCGTCAAGACCGTTTCCGACGCATTCCTTCCCGTAAGCGGCGAAATACTCGAATTCAACGAGGCCCTCGAAAACGACCCGGCGCTCGTGAACAAGGACCCGTACGGCGAAGGCTGGATTATCAAAGTCGGCATGGCCAATCCCGCCGAAGCGGATACGCTCCTTTCGGCAGACGACTATGCCAAACTCATAGGCTGACGGCCGGGGACAGGCGCCTCCCGGTTCGGGTTACATCAGGTTTAGATATACGGCAGGCGGTACCGCACGGATGCTCGGCGGCACCGCCCTGCCCTAAAGGTTAAACATAAAACATCAGATTATGTCAAAAGTAACAGTTGTCGGCGCAGGCAACGTAGGCGCTACCTGCGTGAATGCGATGGCCATCCGCGAAACTGCCGGAGAGGTCGTGCTCCTCGACATCAAGGAAGGTCTGGCCGAAGGCAAGGTACTCGACATGTACCAGACTTCGACATTGATGGATTTCGACACCAACCTGCTCGGTGTCACCAACGATTACGCGAAAACGGCCGACTCCGACGTGGTGGTCATCACTTCCGGAATGCCCCGCAAACCGGGCATGACCCGCGAAGAACTGATTGGCGTCAATGCCGGCATCGTCAAGGAAGTCGTCACCAACATCCTCAAGTATTCGCCCAATGCCATTCTGCTCATCGTCAGCAACCCGATGGACACCATGACGACCCTGGCCCAGAAGGTGAGCGGACTGCCCGCCAACCGGGTATTCGGCATGGGCGGCGCGTTGGACAGCGCACGTTTCCGCGGATACCTCGCCAAAGCGCTCGGAGCAAGCGCCAATGACGTGGACGGCATGGTCATCGGCGGCCACGGCGATACGACCATGATACCGCTCGTCGGCAAAGCATCCTACAAGGGCGTGCCCGTCAGCGAATTTCTCGATGAGAAAACGCTCGGCGAGATAGCGGCGGCCACGATGGTCGGCGGAGCCACGCTCACCAAAATGCTCGGTACATCGGCTTGGTATGCTCCGGGAGCAGCTGCCGCCCGCATCGTGGAAAGCATCATCAACGACGAGAAGAAGGTATTCCCCTCCTGCGTACACCTCGAAGGCCAGTACGGTCAGGACGACCTCTACATCGGCGCTCCGGCCGTTATCGGTCGCAACGGCGTAGAGAAAGTCGTGGAAATCAACCTCAACGAGGCAGAGAAAGCCGCATTTGCCAAAAGTGCGGAGGCGGTTCGCAATACGAACAAAGTCCTTTACGAGATAGGCGCCTTATAAACCGGGAGGAAACAACCGGAGCGGGCGCTTCGCTCCCTCGACACCGACGCCCATGACAATTTCCTCGTCATGGGCGTCTTGCCGTTCCAGCAGGGCTGTGTGGCTCCCGCCTCCCGATACGCCAGAACGAATAAGCCTTACTACGCACCGGCCGGTTCACTGCATGCATGCTACGCCGGCCGCATGAGTACAATACAACAGGCATTCCGGACACCTGCTCCGGTCGCTACCCGATAATCTTTTCCGTGTCGCCCGACGCACGGCCCGTACAGTCAGAAGGGGCCCCGTCGAGCCCCCTCTAATTCCCATCCGTCATAAACGGAACGATGCCGTTACCGATTCCGGTACATCTTCTCGTAATACTGTTCGTACTCGCCGCTCGTGACGTTATCCAGCCACTCCTGATTTTCGAGGTACCAGCGGACGGTTTTTTCGATGCCTTCTTCGAACTGAAGGCTGGGTTCCCAACCGAGCTCCTCTTTCAGTTTCGAGGAATCTATCGCATAACGCAGGTCGTGCCCTGCCCGGTCGGTCACATAGGTTATCAGCTTCATGCTCGTTCCTTCCGGATTTCCGAGCAGTCTGTCCACCGTCCGGACGATGACCTTTATCAGGTCGATGTTCTTCCATTCGTTGAAACCGCCGATGTTGTAGGTATCGGCAATCCGACCGTTGTGGAAAATGACATCGATTGCACGGGCGTGGTCCTCGACATAGAGCCAGTCCCGAACGTTCTCTCCGCGACCGTACACGGGAAGCGGTTTGCCGTGACGAATGTTGTTGATGAAGAGCGGAATCAGCTTTTCCGGGAACTGGTAGGGCCCGTAATTGTTCGAGCAGTTGGTCACGATGGTCGGCAGGCCGTACGTATCATGGAAGGCCCGCACGAAATGGTCGCTCGACGCCTTGCTCGCACTGTAAGGGCTGTGCGGGTCGTATTTGGTCGTCTCATAAAAGAACTCTCTGCCATAGGCCAAATGATGTTCGCCCGATGAAGCCGTCGTCGTGAACGGCGGTTCGATGCCCTCGGGATGCGTCATCTCCAGCGCCCCGTACACCTCGTCCGTGGAGATATGGTAAAACCGCCTGCCTTCGTAATCGCCGTTCCAATACTCTTTTGCCGCCTGCAACAGGACGAGCGTTCCCATGACATTCGTCCGTGCAAAGGTGAACGGGTCCTTGATGCTCCGGTCTACATGGCTTTCGGCAGCCAAATGAATGATACCGTCGATTGCATACTCCCGCATGATTTCGCCCATGCGCCCGTAATCGCAAATATCCGCCCGCACGAACGTATAATTGGGCCTGTCCTCGATATCCCGCAGGTTGTTGAGGTTCCCCGCATAAGTCAGCTTGTCGAGGTTGACGATGCGGTAATCGGGATATTTGTTCACGAACAGCCTCACCACATGGCTGCCGATGAAACCGGCGCCGCCGGTAATTAGAATATTTTTCATAAACTCCAGTATTTCAATTCATCGTTTTCCGCTCTGCGGCAACAGAATATCCAGACACGTCCGCAGCGATACGCGCCAATCCGGAATTTCCGCCCCCACGGCCGCAATGCGGCTCTTATCCAGCACGGAGTAATGCGGCCGCCGCGCCGCCGTGGGATAACCCGCCGTATCGACCGGCACGACCGCAACCGGCATGTCCGCCTGACGGAATATTTCCACCGCGAAATCATACCAGGTAGTTTCGCCGCCGTCCGTATAGTGGAACAGCTCCATGCTCTCGCCGGACCGCTGAACCAACACCATGAGAGCGTGCGCAAGGTCTGTCGCATAGGTAGGCGTACCGCGCTGGTCATCGACCACGCTCGGCGTCTTTCCCTCGCCGGCCAACCGCAGCATGGTCTTCACGAAATTATTACCGAATTCCGAATAGAGCCACGCCGTACGCACGATGGCTCCACAGGCACCGGATGCCCGCACCCGTTCCTCGCCCGCCAGTTTCGTCCGACCGTAAACGCTCACCGGCCTCACAGCATCTTCCTCGCGGTAAGGCCGCGTTCCGTTCCCGTCGAACACATAATCGGTCGATACGTGGATGAGCCGACAACCGTACCGCACGGCGAGCGCCGCGAGTACCGCCGGCCCGTCCGCATTGACGCGTTCCGCCGCCGCTTCGTCGCCCTCGGCCCTGTCCACTGCCGTATAAGCGGCACAGTTGACGATTACCTCCGCCCCGCACGCCTTTACAACGGCCTCCATCCCACCCGCATCGGTGATGTCGCCTTCCGGCAGGTCGGTGAACACGAACTCGTGTTCGGGATATTCGGGCGCTATCTTCTGCAGCGACAGGCCGAGCTGGCCGTTCGCACCGGTTACCAACAGTATCATCGGTTTCTTTTTTGGCGGTTATCCCCGGATTCGCTCCGCGGGAATCTCCTGTTATCGGTAAAGTTTCTCGTTATAATCGAACAGCCGGGCCGCCTGCAGCATGGGATGGTTCCGGTCTTTCTCGGAAAGCACGATGTCACTCTCCGGGATTCCCCAATCGATGGCCAGCGTCGGGTCGTTCCAGGCGATGGCCCCTTCATGGTCGGGCGCATAGTAATCGTCGCATTTGTACTGGAAAACGGCCCGTTCGCTCAGCGTCACGAAACCGTGCGCGAAGCCGCGCGGAATGAACAGCTGCCGGTGGTTCTCCCCGGTAAGTTCCACGGCTACGTATTTGCCGAACGTAGGCGACCCTACCCGGATGTCTACCGCGAAATCGACCACGCGGCCCGACACGACACGCACGAGCTTGCTCTGGCTGCGGGGCGGCAGCTGATAATGGAGTCCGCGCAGCACGCCGTAACGCGAACACGATTCGTTATCCTGTACGAACACCGTGCGGCATACTTCGCGCTCGAACGCCGCCTGCGAAAAACTTTCCATGAAATATCCCCGTTCATCACCGAATACACGCGGCTCGATGACCACGACGCCGGGAATAGACGTCTCTGTCACTTGCATCATTTCAAAAAATCATTGTTTCGTCCACCCTAAGCATCATCCTGCTCCGGAAGGTACCGTATGCAACGCATAGGCCGACCGTACAAAGATAACCAGGAACGCTTTCCGTACAATCGGCGGTCGCACCCTTTCGTGCAGCACGACACGAACTCGTCTTTCCGGTTTCTCGTTCTGCGTTGTTCTCTACCGTCGCGACTACAACTGCAACATGTACTGACCGTACTGGTTCTTCTTCATCGGTTCGGCAAGTTCGTGCAAACGCTCCCTGCTTATCCATCCTTTGCGGAACGCGATTTCCTCCAGACAGGCAACTTTCAGCCCCTGCCTCTTTTCAATCACCTCGATAAAAGTCGAAGCCTCGGACAGGGAATCGTGCGTACCGGTATCGAGCCAGGCAAATCCTCGGCCGAGCAGCTTGACCTTCAGCTCCCCGTCGTCGAGGAAACGCTGGTTCACGGTCGTTATTTCCAGTTCGCCGCGTGCGGACGGGCGAATGTTCTTGGCTACCCGGACTACTTTGTTCGGATAGAAATACAAACCCACGACGGCATAGTTGCTGCGCGGAGCCGCCGGCTTCTCCTCGATGCTCAGCACGTTGCCTTCGTCGTCGAATTCGGCGACGCCGTAACGCTCCGGGTCGTTCACCCAATATCCGAACACGGTCGCCTTACCGTCGTATTCGGCCGTATGTACCGCATCGGCCAGCATCGACGTAAAGCCCTGGCCGTAAAAGATGTTGTCCCCAAGCACGAGACAGACGCTGTCGTCGCCGACAAACTCCTCGCCGATGATAAACGCCTGCGCCAACCCGTCGGGACTCGGCTGTTCGGCATAGGAGAAACGAACGCCGTAATCGCTGCCGTCGCCCAGCAGCCTGCGGAACATCGGCAGGTCGGCAGGGGTGGAAATAATCAGTATATCCCTGATGCCGGCCAGCATGAGCACCGACACCGGATAATAAACCATCGGCTTGTCGTAAATGGGCAGGAGCTGCTTGCTCACCCCTTTCGTTATGGGATACAGCCGCGTACCGCTTCCTCCCGCCAAAACAATTCCTTTCATTAATGATATAATTGGTTATCCTTTAATAGTACCGGGTTTGATTAAATGAGAAATAAAAGACTGAAAAAACGTGACGAACCAAGGTTCGTTATAAATTATTTTGTGTTTCCATCTATTGGC
>DXFY01000063.1 GCA_019114205.1 Candidatus Tidjanibacter gallistercoris
GGACATATCTTTGAATGCCACCAACCGGTAATTCTTGGGATGTATATCTTTTTTCATTGTCGTCTGTTGTATCTAACTGTTACTCTTCCTGTGCGGCTACTACCGAGAAGTGGAGCGTAGCTTTCACATCCCTGTGGAGTTTGACAACCGCTTCGTACTGCCCCACCTGTTTGACGGGCTCTACGGTAATGTTCTTGCGGTCCGCTTCGACACCCTGAGCAGCCATCGCTTCGGCCAGGTCAGCCGAGGTCACGGAACCGAAGATACGGCCTTCTTCCGCCTTGGCGGTAATGACGAGCGCGAGGCCCTCTATCTTGGCTGCGAGCGCCTGTGCGTCCGCGAGTATCTTGGCATCCTTGTGTGCGCGCTGTTTCAGGTTCTCGGCCAATACCTTCTTCGCCGATTCGGTAGCCACGGTAGCGAGGCCACGCGGAAGGAGGTAGTTGTTGGCGTAACCGGGTTTCACCGAAACGATATCGTTGGCATAACCCAAATTCTCTACGTCTTTTTTCAGAATTACTTCCATTTATCTGTCCTCCTATCTATTATTTCATCAAATCGGTTACGAACGGCAGGATGGCAAGATGGCGGGCACGTTTGACGGCCTGGGCCACCTTCTTCTGGAACTTCTGGGAAGTACCGGTCAGACGGCGGGGCAGTATCTTGCCCTGCTCGTTGAGAAACTTCTTCAGGAATTCCGGGTCTTTGTAATCCACGTATTTGATACCCGCCTTTTTGAAGCGGCAATATTTCTTTTTCCGTACGTCTACCGTTACGGGGTTGAGATACCTTATCTCCGACTGCTGTGCGTTAGGTGCTGCCATGGTCTATTCCTCCTCTTTCTTTTCGGTCGTTTTACCGGCCAGTTTGTTCCTGCGCTTCTCCGAGTATTCCACCGCATATTTGTCCTGGCGGAACGTGAGGAAGCGGATGATTCGTTCGTCGCGGCGATACTGCGTTTCGAGCGCCTCGACGATGGGGCCTTCGCCCGTAAATTCAAAAAGGAAATAGTATCCGGTGGTCTTTTTCTGAATGGGATAGGCGAGTTTCTTCAACCCCCAAGCCTCTTCATTCACAATCTGACCCCCGTTTTCGGTGATGACACCGCGGAATTTGCCTGCAAGCTCTTCGAGCTGCTGGTCCGACAGGACCGGAGTGGCAATGAAAACGGATTCGTAATTGTTCATAAATGTGTCGTTTACATTAAACGTGTATGCAAAATGCGGGTGCAAATATAGGCATTCTATTCGGAAATACAAACACTTGCGGACAAAAATCGTCCGCCGCCCCCGCCGATTCGCATGCCCGCGCGCCGGCTCAGAAACGGTATCCGAATTTGAAGGTCAGGTTATGCGAATAGAGCCGGTAGACGGAAACGTTCCGCCACATGTACTGGTAGCCGACGCCGAGGTAAATGCGGTCGGCGTTGCGGAGCTTGAAGGCCAGCCCCGCGCCGGGATGGACGAATGCGAAAAACGGCACGCTGCTCCACAAATTATACATGCCTCCGATATCGAACGAAAGGTACGGCGCCACCTTTCCCGCAGGCAGTTCGGCTTCCAGTCGGGCGAAAAAGTCGGTACCGGGCAGCAAGTCGCCGACAGGCGTGCTCAGCCCGAATCCGAGCCCGGCCGTAAAGACTTCCGACAGATGATAACCGTACAGCGCATGGCATGCTGCCAGCAGACCGCCTTCGAGGAAAAGGCTCGTCGTAGCCTCCACGCCCCAACTGTGCCTCTTCACGCATTCCTCCTTCCTGTCCAGACAATAGGGTCGCACCTGCGCCGATACCGTCGCGGCAATGCACAGACACCAAACTGCCAGCACGATTTTTTTCATAACGACAAGTATTTGATGTACTATTCGAACGCGAATATAGCACATTCAGACCGAAGATACAACGACTTTATAAATACCGGCATGCAAAACAGGATTCCGCGTCGCAGAATCCTGTTTCCCTCGTGTCGTGCCCCTTACCGCCCCTGTTCCAGCAGCTCTTTCAGGTAACGGCCCGTATAGCTTTCCTCCACGCGGGCGACTTCTTCCGGTGTTCCGGAAGCTACCACCCTGCCTCCTCCCGCACCGCCTTCCGGACCGATGTCGATGATATGGTCCGCCACCTTCACCACGTCGAGGTTGTGTTCGATGACGATGACGGTATTGCCCCGCTCCACCAATTTGTCTATCACTTCGAGCAGCTGGCGCACATCCTCGAAATGAAGCCCCGTAGTAGGCTCGTCGAGTATGTAGAGGGTGCGCCCCGTATCGCGTTTGGCCAGTTCTCCGGAGAGCTTGATGCGCTGGCTTTCGCCGCCCGAAAGCGTGGTGCACGGCTGCCCCAGTTTCAGGTAACCGAGCCCTACCTCCTGTATGGCACGCAATTTCGTATAAATACTCGGAACATGCTCGAAGAATTCCGCCGCCATATTGACGGTCATGTCGAGCACGTCGTTGATGTTCTTCCCCTTATATTTTACTTCGAGCGTTTCGCGGTTGTAGCGCTTGCCGCCGCACGCCTTGCAGGTCACGTAAACATCGGGCAGAAAATTCATTTCGATTGTCTGCACGCCGGCTCCCTTGCACTCTTCGCAGCGCCCCCCCTTCACATTGAAGGAGAACCGGCCCGCCTTGAATCCGCGCGTCTGCGCGTCCGGAGTAGCCTCGAACAGCTTGCGTATATCCCCGAATACGTTCGAATAGGTCGCCGGATTGCTGCGCGGGGTACGGCCGATGGGGGCCTGGTCTACCACGACCAGTTTGTCGATGTACTCCAGCCCCTCGATGCTGTCGTACGGAAGCGGCTGGTCGAACGAACGGTACAGCCGACGGCTGACGGCCGGCCGGAGCGTATCGTTCACGAGCGTCGATTTGCCGCTGCCGCTCACGCCCGTCACGCATATCAACCTGCCCAGAGGAAATTCGACCGTCACGTTCTTCAGGTTGTTGCCCCGCGCCCCGCGCAACACGATGCACTGTCCGCTGCCCGGACGCCGCACGGCAGGCACCCCGATACGGCGCTCGCCGTTCAGGTACTGTGCGGTGATGCTGTCGGACTGCATGATTTCGGCCGGGGTTCCCTGCGCGACGATATATCCGCCCTTGCGACCGGCCAGAGGCCCCACGTCGATGACATGGTCGGCACTGCGTATCATCTCCTCGTCGTGCTCCACCACGATGACCGAGTTGCCCGCATCGCGCAGCTCCTGAAGGCTGCGGATGAGCTTGCGGTTGTCCCGCTGATGCAGGCCGATGCTGGGTTCGTCCAGAATGTAGAGTACGTTCACGAGCTTGGAACCTATCTGGGTAGCCAGCCGGATACGCTGGCTCTCGCCGCCCGAAAGCGACCGCGACGAACGGGCGAGCGACAGGTAGCCGAGTCCCACATCGACGAGAAAACCGAGCCGCTCGCGTATCTCCTTCAGGATTTCCCGTGCGATGGCAAGCTCCCGTTCGGTAAGCTGTGCAGGTACGCCGTCCACCCACCGGGCGAACTCCTCGATGCTCATGGCCGACACCTCGGCGATGTTCTTGCCTGCTATGCGGAAATGGAGCGCTTCGTCCTTCAGCCGTGTTCCGCCGCACGCCTCGCACGGCCGGCGGACGATGAACTGTCCGGCCCACTTGTTTCCCCGGCCGCCCGTGCCGTCCTCTTCGAGCCGGGAAATATATTCCCCGATTCCTTCCCAACCCACCATGCGCGTGCCGCCGTAGGAAGCGAATTCCTGCATGTCGATTTTGAGCGGTTCGGAATCGCCGTTCAGTATCGCGTTGATACCCGCTTCCGAAATATCCTTTATCGGGTCGTCGAGGGTGAAGTCGTACCGGCGTCCGAGCGCGGTCAGTATGGCGAACAGCATGTTGTTGGCATACTTGCCGAAAGGCTCGATTCCTCCCGCCCGAATCGACCTGCGCGGGTCGGGTATCACCTTGTCGCGGTCGAAGACCGCCACTTCGCCCAGACCGCCGCAATGCGGGCATGCTCCCTGCGGGGAGTTGAAGGAAAAGGTGTGCGGCGCCGGGTCGTTGAATGCCATGCCGCTGGTCGGGCACATCAGATGCCGGCTATAAAAACGCGACGCCCCCGTTTCGTAATCGTACAGGGAAATCGTCCCCTTACCCTGCCGCATGGCCTCCTGGAGGCTCTTCAACAGGCGCTCCCGCACTCCCTCGCCCACCGCGAGCCGGTCCACAACGAGGTCGATGTGATGCACCTTGTAACGGTCCAGATGCATGCCGGGCGTAATTTCCCGTATCTCGCCGTCCACCCGGACGTAAAGATACCCCTTCTTGGCGTAGCCCTCGAACAGCTCCCGGTAATGCCCCTTGCGGCCGGTCACGACCGGAGCCAGCAGCGCCACCTTCCGGCCCGCATAACCGGTCTCGATGAGGTCAGCTATCTGCGCGTCGGTATAGTGCACCATCTCCTCGCCCGTCACCGGGGAATAGGCACGGGCGGCACGGGCATAGAGCAGGCGCAGGAAATCGTTGATTTCGGTCACCGTCCCTACCGTAGAGCGGGGATTCTTGTTGGTCGTCTTCTGTTCGATGGCCACCACGGGACTGAGCCCGGTAATCTTGTCCACATCCGGACGCTCCATGGCGCCGACGAACTGCCGCGCATAGGCCGACAGGGTTTCCATATAACGCCGCTGCCCCTCGGCATATACGGTATCGAAAGCGAGCGAGGACTTGCCCGAACCGGACAGTCCCGTCACCACCACCAGTTTGCCGCGGGGAATATCGACATCTATGTTCTTCAGGTTGTTGGCCCTCGCACCGAGGACTGATATCTTTTCGTTGTCCTTCACTTCGTTTCGCTTCTTGCCTTGCACCTTCCGCGCATCATTCCGCGGTTCTGAAATTCCTGCCGGGCACCTTTACTTTCAGCATGCGCCCGTCCCTGTTGTCGTACTCATAGTCGCGCATCCACGGGTTGAGCAGCCGCAGCATCTTATAATTCGTCCCGTAGCCGCGGGCCACCTCCGGCCACTTTATATCGGAGCCGCTCACCTCCACCGTCCGGCAGTCGTCCAGCGGTTCGTAATAATCCTCCTCCCGCAGCATGAATCCGTACGCCTGAGGGTCGGAAGCGACCGTCTTCAGCGCGAGGATACGGTAGATGTACCGCATGGTCTCCTGCGGCAGGAACGTATCGTAATAATTGTCCGTCCCCTGAATCTTCACCCGACGGCTGATGCCGCTGTTTCCGGCATTGTAGGCAGCGGCGGCCAGCGTCCAGCTTCCGAAACGCTCGTAAGCGTCGCGCAAATAACGGCAGGCCGCTTCGGTGGATTTCTCGACGTGGTACCGTTCGTCCACCTGCTGCCCCACGAGCAGGCCGTACTCCCTGCCCGTCCTGGGCATGAACTGCCACAGCCCCGCTGCTCCGGCCGGCGACACCGTTTCGGGATTCAGTCCGCTCTCGGCCATGCACAGATACTTGAAGTCGTCGGGAATGCCGTTTTTCTCCAGTATCGGTTCGATGATGCTGAAATACCGCTTCACGTGCAGCAGCGTTCGGAACGTGCCAGAGTGCATGTACGAAGTAACAAGCAACTCCCGTTGCAACGCCTCCCGCACGTCGAAATATTCGAGCGGCACCTTCTCACCAGCGAAATCCAGGCGTTCCGGCACGGCGGGCAGGGCGATGGCGGAAAACGTTTCCCCGCCGACCGCCGCCTGCGAATAAGACGGCTGCGCACACCCTGCCATGAAAAGGGAGCACACCGCCGCATACAGGACATATTTTTTCATCGGAATTCCTCCATGTTAAACGAACGTGTAAAGATACGATTTATTTCCGCAACGCTCCTGCCAAACTTGCCCCGCAGCATCCCGAAACGACGGAAACGCTATACGGTCAGCGAAAACGAATCGGCATCCTCCCAGGCCCGGAACCGTTCCCGGAAGGCGTCGAGCTCCGCCCGGTCCAGCTCGGCGTGCAGCACGCCCGGCTGTCCGTCCGGAAGCGGCCCTGTCAGCGGTGTGCCGAAGAAATCCAGCGC
This sequence comes from Candidatus Tidjanibacter gallistercoris, assembly GCA_019114205.1. Taxonomy (GTDB): domain Bacteria; phylum Bacteroidota; class Bacteroidia; order Bacteroidales; family Rikenellaceae; genus Tidjanibacter; species Tidjanibacter gallistercoris. The sequence goes on from DXFY01000063.1 coordinate 6,006, forward strand.
GACGGAATGACCGGCATACGAGGCCGACGGGTCGTTCCCCACCCGGTTGATTCCGAGCACATAGCACTGGTTCTCTATGGCTCTCGCCCGCAGCAGTGCATCCCATGCCCCCGTTCTGCCCGCGGGCCACGATGCCACGTACACCGCCGCATCGTAATCCGACCGGTTCCGGCTCCAGACGGGAAAACGAAGGTCGTAGCATACCATCGGCAGGATACGGAATCCCGCATATTCGACGACCACCCGCCGGCGACCGGGCGCGTAATGCCGGTCTTCGCCGCTGAATGAGAAAAGGTGCCGTTTGTCGTACCACGCGATGCGGCCGTCGGGAAAGGCGAAAAGAAACCGGTTGCAGGGCTTGCCCGCGTTGTCGCGTATTATCAGGCTGCCCGCCACGGCGATTCCCGTCTCGGCCGCCGTGCGCCGCATCCATGTTGCCGAAGGACCGTCCGGCGGTTCCGCCAGCGACGTGTCCGAAGCCATGAAGCCGGTCGCGAACATCTCCGGCAGCAGGGCGATGTCCGTATCCCGCAGTCCGCGGATGATTTCTTCGGCCGAAGCTCTGTTGGCCGCCGGGTTCCCCCACTCGATGTCGGTCTGAAGCAATGCCGTGCGCAGTCCCATAATCAATCGTTTTCCGCAAAATTACGGAATTGCGGCGACATTGCCCGCTTTCGGCTGCCCTTCCCGCCTGCCTCGGACAAAATAAAAAGCGACGCGCACGATGAAAAGCGGATAATCCGGATTAACTTTGCATGACAAACGTTTTCATCATGCTGCAGGCGGGAAGCTACCATACACTGACGGTAAACAGAATATCCGACCACGGGCTCTACCTCGCGGACGGGGAGGGCGATGAAGTGCTGCTTCCCAATCGCTACGTGTCGCTCGGCGACAAAGTCGGCGACACGAAGGAAGTATTCGTCTATCACGATTCGAAAGACCGGCTGACAGCCACTACCGAACGCCCGTACGCGACGGTCGGACAGGCCGCTTTCCTCGAAGTGGTGGACAAGAACCTGCACGGCGCCTTCCTCGCATGGGGCATCACGGCGAAGGATATCTTCATCCCGAACTCCAACCAGACATTCCGCATGGAACCGGGAAAGCGGTACGTGGTGTTCGTCTATCGCGACAACGTATCGGGCCGGGTGGTCGCCACCGCCAGGCTGAACGGATTCGTCTCCAACGAGGTCATCGCCGTCCGGCCGAAACAGCGTGTTCGGCTGCTCGTGGCACGCCGGATTCCGGCAGGCTACCGCGTGGTGGTGGACGACCGGAACTGGGGCGTGCTGTACGACAGCCAGCTCTTCCGCACGATACGCATCGGCGATACCCTCGAAGGATATGTGAGCCGGATTACCGAAGACGGACGCATCGACGTCAGCCTGCAACGGCAGGGCTTCGACCGGGTAAAGGATGCGGCGGAACAGCTCGCCGAAATCATCGACGCGCAGGGAGGGGCGCTGCCGCTGAACGACCGGAGCGCACCGGAGGAAATCGCCGCCCTCACGGGCATGAGCAAGAAAGCGTTCAAACGGGCGCTCGGCCTGCTGATGAGCCGCGGCGAAGCGGAGACGGAGAACGGAATCATCAAAAAGAAAGGCTGACGATATGGCAATACAGAGTGCAGAAAGGGTTTCGCAGACGGACGCATCCGACAATTACGTGTTCCAGCGCTCCATGCTGGCCTATTGCAAGGCCGCCGAAATCGTCCGCGGCAACGTGCTGGAAATCGGCACGGGGAGCGGCTACGGCATATCGGTCATCGCACCGCACACGGACCGTTTTCTTACCATCGACAAAACCCAGCCCCCGGCAGGCATCCTTCCCGAAGGGGGGAACGTCGAATTCCGCCGGATGAAGGTTCCGCCGCTCAAAGGGCTGCCTTCGGGCTGCATGGACTTCGTGCTGTGCTTCCAGGTCATCGAACATATCAAAGACGACTTCGGCGCCATCGCCGAAATACAGCGCGTGCTCCGACCGGGCGGCAAGCTGATTATCACCACGCCGAACAAGGAGATGTCCTTGACGCGCAACCCGTGGCATCTGCGGGAATATACCGTCGATGAGTTCAAAGGACTCATCGGCTGCTATTTCGATGAATACGAACCGCTGGGCGTGTACGGCAACGGCAAGGTGATGCAGTATTACGAAAACAACCGGGCGTCGGTCGAGCGCATCATGAAATTCGACGTGCTGCACCTGCAAAAGAACCTGCCCCGCTGGATGCTCCGGATACCGTACGACATCATGAACCGGCTGAACCGCAGAAAACTGCTCGCCGAAGACAGCGAATTGACGACTTCCATCTGCACGAGCGACTATTACCTCAAGAAAGCCGACGACCGCTGCTTCGACATGTTTTTCGTGGCGACGAAATAAACGGTCGGCAGCCGCCGCGCCGCAGGACGAAAAGCGGGCCGGATAATTCGTTTATCCGGCCCGCTTCGTTTCGGTTCGTCCCGATACGGTTATTTCTGCTGCTGGGGCAGGTCCGTCGGGTCTTTCATAATCATGGTTTTATCGACACGGATGTGTACGTTATTGTCGATTTCCAACAGAACGTAAGTATCCTTTACCTCCTTTATCTTGCCGTAGATGCCGCCCGCGGTAATTACCTTCTGTCCCGTTTCGAGCGAATTGCGGAAATTGTTCAGTTCCTTCTGCCGTTTCTGCTGCGGACGAATCATGAAGAACCACATAACGACAAAAATCAGAACCATCATTATGATGAAACTGAGACCGCTGCCTCCCTGTGCGGCAGCCTGCTGCAAATAAATCATGCTTAAAACCATCGTTGTAAACTTAGCTTGTTAATGTTATGGTGCAAATGTAATTCTTTTAAACGAAATTGCAAGGCGAAAGGCCGTTTTTGCCTATTCGATTCGGGCTTCCATATAGAAAACCAGCGGTTCGTTCCGCAGCGTGGTCGTCACCTCCACCCTTTTCAGCACATAACCTCTGTACCCGCGCGAATCGAAGGACACGTCGAGCGAGACCGCCTCTCCGGGCGCCACCGGCCGGCGGTCGTATTCGGAGACGATGCAGCCGCAGTCCGATTCCACGCGGCCGATGACGAACGGCACGCGACCGGTATTCCGCACGGCGAACTCCTTCACGATGCGCTCCCCTTCCCGAAGCCGCCCCATATCGAAAGTATCCCTTCGCAGGGACACGACGGCGGAATCGGAAACTTCCAGCACGGTACCGGCGACCTGCCGCGCCACTGTGCGGGACCGGCAGGAACAACATGCGACGACCGCAACCGCCGCTGCAATCCATACGTATCTCTTCATAACTGCCGCAGGGCCGGATGCTTACTCCATCAATCCCCTGCCCGTCTTGTTGATTTTGCCTTCGCTGCGGAGCGATTCCACGATTTTGTCGAGCACACCGTTGATGAAAAGGCTGCTGCCGGGCGTGCTGTAGTATTTGGCTATCTCGATGTATTCGTCGAGCGTTACCTTGACCGGTATGGAGCCGAATCCCTCAATCTCGGCCAGGGCACAGGCCAGAATGATGTTGTCGAGGAATGCGATACGCTCCACATCCCAGTTGGTGGTAAACTTTTCGATATACTCTTGATATTCGTCGAAATGGACCACCGTGCGGCGGAACAACTCTTTCGTGAAAGCCAGGTCGTCCTCGCTCTTGTATTCGCGTCTGAGAGGCAGGTCGTCCTGCTTTTCCCGGCAGTTTTCCAAAGTGCGGACCACCATGATGAGCGCGAAATCCACATCGTCGCACCAGAGGATGGACTGTTCCTCAACGACCGCCGCCAGCATGTCGTTGTTCTGAACCGTCTCGATATAGAAGTCCTCCACAAGTGTCCTGTCATTCTGGTAATTGTGCACCGGAAGCTGCATGTAGCGCCTGTAATATTCGCTCTCGGACATGAGACCGTAGAGATGCTTGATGAGTTCCGGATACTGACTCCACCCCAGCGCCGCCTTTCCCAGACGCGCATTCAGGGCTTCGCTCTCCTCTATCTGGGCCACCACCCCGTTCTCGACGAAACTCATGTTCGGATGCAGGTCCGAATAGGTGGGCAGCTTCTTCCTCCGGCCGAGCTCTATCCGCTCCTCCGCATAGACCTTGACGTCGGCCACCAGACGGAGCATCTGAAAATAAAGGTCATAGGCCTTGTCGATGCTGCCGACGAGATTCTTCTCCGACGTTATCATCGAATCGCACCCGGATTTGAAATGCGCATAAAGCGCCTTGATGACTTTTATCCTCAGAAACCTGCGGCTGAACATATATCTATCGTGGTTTTTGTTTGGCGTCGGCAAAGATAATCATTTTTCCACGCATCGGATAAATAACCGCCCCGGATGAAGCGTTTTGTGGGCAAGAAGCTATCTTTGCGTAAAAATAACCGGAACATGGAATACGACCTCATCGTAGCGGGCGGCGGCGCTGCCGGACTAATGGCGGCAGGTACGGCCGCTTCGGCCGGGCTGCGGGTAATGCTGCTGGAGAAAATGGAGAAGCCCGCCCGCAAGGTACGCATCACGGGCAAGGGCCGATGCAACCTGACGAACATCAAACCCGCCGAAGAATTTCTCGCCAAAATACAGACCAACAGGGACTTCTTCCTGCCTGCCTATACGGAGTTCGACAACCGGGCGCTCGTCCGCTTTTTCGAAAAGCTCGGCGTGAAACTCTCCGTCGAACAGGGCGGCCGCGTCTTCCCCCGCAGCGGAAAGGCATGGGACATCGCCGAAGCACTTTCCGAATGGTGCCGGGAGGCCGGAACGGAAATCGTCTGCCACGCATCGGTAAGCGAAATCCTGTTGCTGGGCGACCGGGTACGCGGCGTCAATTACCGAACCCGGAAAGGATTCCTGCGCCGTGCGGAAGCGCCCGCCGTCATCCTCTGTACGGGCGGGGCCTCCTACCCCGCCACGGGCTCCACGGGCGACGGCTACGCGCTCGCTCATGCCGTGGGACACACAATCGAACCGGTGCGTCCCTCGCTCGTTCCGCTCGAAACATCGCTCCCGGAACCGGAGTTCCTCTACGGTCTCCACCTGCGCAACATCGCCGCACGGCTCCTAATCGACGGAGCGACAGCCGCCGAGGAATTCGGCGAAATGTCTTTCTCGCCGCGCGGCGTGGAAGGCGCCGTAGTGCTGCGCATGAGCCGCACGGCCGTGGATGCGCTGATTGAGGAACGCCGGGTAGAACTCTCCGTAGACCTGAAACCGGCGCTGGATGAAGCAACGCTCCGGGCACGCATCGCCCGCGAAGCCGAAGAACTCGGCCCCCAAAGCCCGATGTCCGACCTGCTCCGCAGACTCGTCCCCAGAGAACTGGTGCGCCCAATCGCCAGGGCGGTCGGCAGCCATCCGAAACGTCCGCTCGACCAGTCCGCCCCCGACCTGCCGGAACGGCTGGCCGAAGCGTTGAAAGATTTCCGCATCCCCGTGAGCGACTACCGTCCCTTCGAGGAAGCCATCGTCACCGCCGGCGGCGTGAACGTCCGCGAAGTCAATCCGTCTACCATGGAATCCCGGCTGGTCCGGGGGCTGTACTTTGCCGGCGAAGTGCTCGACCTCGATGCGAATACGGGCGGCTACAACCTGCAAATCGCCTTTTCTACCGGTCGGCTTGCAGGCCGACTAAAACACGAAGCATAAGTGACAGAACCGAAAGACCTATTATTCCACACCTTCATGCGGGTCGCCCGCAGCCTGCGCATCCGTCATTACCGGGGGCACGGCATCCATTCGCCCTTCGCCTACGGCATCGCACGCGGTATCTGCATGCACCGCCGCAGTCTGCCCCGGACGGGCACGGTATATTCCGCGGTAATTAAATGCGGCGGAAGCCGCAGGGAAGCCGGATTGGTACAAGCCTTGTATGCCTATGCGCAGTGTACGGAGTGCAGCATCGACGGAGAGCCGGCAGTTCGCCCGCGCGATACGCAAGCGGACGGCCGTGCGATGGAGGTCGCAACGGGAATCGCCGCTGCAGAAGCAGCGAGCCCGTACGCCTATGTGACCTGCCTGCTCGCTCCCGCCCGCAACAGGGAATGGTACCGATATTGCAGGACGGCGGCAAAGCGGCACGAAGGCATGGGCATCGACTGCCGCGACGCACTCTTCCTGTTCCGGGACAACGGACTCAACAGGGAACACCTCAAACTTTAGAACGATGAAAATATACACGAAAGGAGGCGACCGGGGAAGCACGTCGCTCATCGGCGGAGAACGCGTACCGAAATACGACATCCGCGTGGAAGCCTACGGCACCATCGACGAACTAACGGCCCAGACGGCACTGCTGCGCGACATGCTGCGCAAAAAAGACATTACGGAATTCGACGACGACCTGGTGGTCGTGCTGCGGAAACTGATGAATGCGGAAGCACTCATGGCCCGCGGCCGGGGAGGCGAAGACAAGGTCGCCGACATCCCGGATGCGGATATCGAATACCTCGAACGGCGTATCGACGAAATCAGCGAGACGCTGCCCCCCATAGAACGGTTCACCATTCCGGGCGGCGACACGGTCGTATCGCAGGCACACGTCTGCCGCACCGTCTGCCGCCGGGCCGAACGCCGGGCCTGCCGCGCCGCCTCCGAACACCCCGTTTCCGCAAACGTCCTGATGTATCTGAACAGGCTTTCAGACTTTCTGTACGTAACGGGGCGCCGGCTGACTCTGCTGCTCGGCGTCCGGGAAACGCTGTGGGAACCCTGATTTTACCGCTGTACCGGAAGATGCACGGAACATGCAATAACCGCACGGTACGGAACGTTACAGTCGAACGAACGGGCGAACATGAAATTTATTCCGGACGAAAAGGCAGCCGCAGTTGCATATTGGAATTTTTTTCATACATTCGTATTCTTGTAGCATTGAGTGACAACTTAAATACAGGCAATTAATTATGTATTGGACTTTAGAACTCGCATCCAAACTGGAGGATGCACCGTGGCCCGCCACGAAAGAAGAACTGATAGATTACGCGGTACGTTCCGGCGCTCCGCTCGAAGTCATAGAAAACCTGAACGAGATTGAAGATGAAGGCGACATCTACG
>DXFY01000064.1 GCA_019114205.1 Candidatus Tidjanibacter gallistercoris
TGATTAACAAGGATATTTACATCGTATGCAACGGGTTCAAGCGTCCGCAGTATGTGGAGAACATCGCCAGGCTGATTGACAGCGGGTTCACCAACACCATTCCCGTGTTGGACAACAAGGAGGAACTCGACCTGCTGGATATCATCGAAAAACCGTGCCAGATAGGTATCCGCATCGCGGCGGAGGAGGAACCGAAGTTCGATTTCTATACCTCGCGCCTCGGCATCCGGTACAACGATATCATACCTTATTATAAGGAGCGCATAAAGGGCAACAGGAAGGTGAAGCTCAAGATGCTTCATTTCTTCATCAATACCGGCATCAAGGATACGGCCTATTACTGGAACGAGCTGCACAAGTGCATTCAGGTGTACTGCGAGCTGAAGAAGCTGGCCCCGGAGCTCGACTCGCTGAACATAGGGGGCGGTTTCCCCATCAAGAATTCGCTCGCCTTCGACTACGACTACGAGTACATGACCGAGGAAATCGTCGCGCAGATAAAGACCGTCTGCAATGCCAACGATGTGGAGGAGCCCAACTTGTTCACCGAGTTCGGTTCGTTCACGGTGGGCGAAAGCGGTGCGGCGCTCTTTTCCATCATCAACCAAAAGCAGCAGAACGACCGCGAGAGCTGGTATATGATAGACAGTTCGTTCATGACGACGCTGCCGGACATCTGGGGCATCAACCAGCGTTATCCGCTGCTGGCCATCAATAATTGGGACAAGGAGTACCAGCGGGTATTTCTCGGCGGGCTGTCGTGCGACAGCGAAGACTATTACAGCGGCGAGGCCCATTCCAACGCCGTATTCCTGCCGAAGCTGACGCCCGGCGAAACGCAATATATCGGTTTCTTCCACACGGGAGCATACCAGGAGTCGCTCGGCGGCTTCGGAGGCATCCAGCACTGCCTCATACCTGCCCCCAAGCATATCATCATCGACCGGGACAAGAGCGATAACGAGTATTATACGCGGCTGTTCGCCAAGGAGCAGAGCTACCGCTCGATGATGCGCATCCTCGGATATTGAGGCGTCAGTCCGCGCAGGAAAGCGAGACAGGACAGCCGGGAGTCGTTTCCCGGCTGTTTTTTTGTGCTGCTGTCCGGCGTCCGGCCTCGGAAGGATTCCCGTCCGAAAGAACAGGGTTGCCGAACCGTAGGGGACGGCTCGATGGAGGTTTTGTCTGTCGAAACATGCCGAATGAATGCCCGGTGTAAATTCATCGGTGGAGCGCAAGGATAAAATAACTTAAATTAATTTAAACAAAATAATTGTTATAAAAAATATTTTTGAAAATAAAATTAGCTATCTTTGTGCTGTAAGATGTATAGGGGATAAAAAACGGATGATAATGATAAAGGTTCTTAAATTCGGTGGGACGTCGGTCGGCAGCGCGGCGCGTATGAAGCGGGTGGCGGATATCATCGTCCGCGAGGAGGCTGCGGTCACGGTACTTTCGGCCATGTCCGGTACGACCGATGCCCTGCAACGGATAGCGTCGTTTGCGGAGGCGGGCGGTTGCGAAGAAGAAATACGGCTGCTGCTGGCCGGGTTGGAGCACAAGTATGTGCGGTGTGCGGAGGAATTGCTTGCCGGCGGGTGGGACGAAGCCTGCGCAGCGGTACGGCGGATGACGGAACGGGTGGCGGCGGAAGCGGCCTCCTGGGCGGGGGAAGCCTCGCAGCGGCTGGTGGTGGGGCAGGGGGAACTGCTCACGACGGCCCTGTTCGTCCTCTATCTGAAAGAGCGGGGGATTCGTGCCGAACTGCTGCATGCGCCGGATTTCGTGCGCCGGGACGGAGAGGCGCGTGCGGATGCGGCAGCTCTGAAGGCGGCCTGTTCCGACCGGAGCGTCCGCTATGTGACGCAGGGATTCGTGTGCAGCGGCTCCGACGGACGGCTCGACAACCTCGGCCGCGGAGGAAGCGATTACAGTGCGGCTCTGATAGGGGCGGCCCTCGGAGCCGGGCAGGTGCAGATATGGACGGACATCGACGGCATGCACAACAACGACCCGCGGTACGTCGAGGGGACATTTCCCATACGGCACATGCACTTTGACGAGGCGGCCGAACTCGCTTACTTCGGGGCCAAGATTCTGCATCCGTCCACCGTACAGCCCTGCAAGGAACGGGGAATCCCCGTCCTGCTGAAACATACCCTGGCGCCGGAAGCGCCCGGCACGGCGATTACCGACCGGGAGGTTGGCGGGCATGCGTACCGGGCCGTGGCTGCCAAAGACGGCATCACGGTGGTGAGGATATGCTCCGCCCGCATGCTGATGGCATACGGGTTCCTGCGCCGGGTGTTCGAAGTGTTCGAGAAGTATCGGACGCCGATAGACATGATAACGACTTCGGAGGTGGCCGTGTCGCTTACTGTGGACAGCGACTGCCGCCTTCCGGAGATTACGGCCGAGCTCGCTGGACTGGGAACGGTGGAGGTGGAGCCGGGCAATTCCATCGTCTGCGTCGTGGGGCGTCTGGACCAGGCCGAACACGGCAGGGCCGTGGAAATCATGGAGGCGGCGGGCGATGTGCCCCTGAAGATGATTTCCTACGGGGCGAGCCGCCGGAGCATCGTCCTGCTGACCGATACGTGCAACAGAACGCGCCTGTTGCGGAACCTGAACGACAAATTATTCCGCGGGTATGCTGAGTAGGGAACTAGCGGGGCGGCTCGAAGGGTACGAAACCCCGTTTTATCTGTACGATATGGAACTGCTGCGGCGGACGGCGGAGTGCGCGCTGCGGGAAGCCGACCGCTACGGCTATCGGCTGCATTATGCCGTGAAAGCCAACAACGAGCGCCGTATTCTGGAGTGTCTCGCTTCGTGCGGCATGGGGGCCGACTGCGTGAGCGGGAACGAGGTGCGGCGGGCGGTCGAAACGGGTTTCGCCCCGAAGGACATCGTATATGCCGGCGTGGGCAAAAAGGACGACGAAATCAGGTATGCCCTGCGGCAGGGAATATTCGCGTTCAACTGCGAATCGAAAAACGAACTCCTCGTCATCGATGCGCTCGCACGGGAGCTCGGTCTGGTCGCCGACGTGGCGCTGCGGCTGAATCCCGACATCGACCCGCACACGCACCGCTACATCACCACGGGGCTTGCGGAGAACAAGTTCGGCATCGCGCCCGGAGAAATCGGGGAGGTGGCGGAGATGCTGGAAGACCTGCGCCATATCGATGTCATGGGGCTGCATTTTCATATCGGTTCCCAGATAACCGACATGGGGGTGTTTGCGGAGCTTTGCGGGAAGGTCAATGCGGCGTACCGGTGGTTTACCGAACAGGGATTCCGTATTACCGACGTGAACGTGGGCGGGGGGCTCGGCGTGGATTACGAGCATCCCGAAGCGCATCCCATGCCCGATTTCGCATCCTATTTCGGCGTGTTCGCCCGGCATCTCGACCTGCCCGCTTCGGTGCGGGTACACTTCGAACCGGGACGTTCGCTCGTGGCGCAGTGCGGCGAACTTCTGGCGACCGTGCTGTATACGAAGGCGGGCGGGAACGGAAGCGAAATAGCCCTGATAGATGCCAGCATGACGGAACTGCTGCGCCCGGCGCTCTATCGCGCCCGCCATGCGATGGAGCGTCTGACCGGGGAGGGACCGCAGCGGTGTTATACCATCGGGGGTACGGTGTGCGAGTCGTCGGATATTTTCGCCCGCGACCTTCCCCTGCCCGAACTGCGGCGCGGCGACCTGCTCACGATAAAGACGGCAGGAGCCTACGGGGCCGTCATGGCTTCGCGTTACAACCTCCACGACCTGCCCCGCGCGGTTTTCAGCGACGAACTCTGACCTGCTTCCCTTCCGGTGCTGCGGATGCTTGCACGCCGGCGGGCCCTTCCGATGGTACTGGAGCAGGGGAATATGCAGGAAAATGACGGATTATGTACATTCGGATATACGCTTATTGCCCGGAAAATGATATATTTGGGTGTGAATATATCGTTTTCCGAGTGAGCGGTTGGTTGGTCAAAATCGTTGCGGCGGCGTTGCCGTCCCTTTGCTGCATGGCGTTGTCTGCACAGGAGCCTGCGGACGAGGGGCCTTATTACGACCCTTTCGAGGACGATTTCCGGGAAATAACGGTGGATACCACCCTGTTTTATACACCCCTCGGCGACGGCGGCACGGTCTTCTCCTCGATGGCGCGTTACGGGTTCGGGTTCACTTCCTACCGGTCGCGCGGATGGGACGAGCGTTTCGCCAGAGCCTCCCTCGACGGACTGGAGCTGTCTTCCGGCCTGGACCGCTATCCCGATTACCATCTCTATACGGCTCTGGCAGCGCTCGCGCCGCAACAGGCGCGTCTGTACGGCGTATCGGCGGCCGGCATGTACTCCCCGCTTTTTACCGATTTCTACGACATCCGCGCCTCTCTTGCGCAGCAGGGGCTTGCGGTTACCTATACTTATTCGGAGAAAAGATACAGGAACGGCATGAGGTTCCGGGCCGCGGGAAGGCTCGGCCGCGGATGGCACTATGCCCTGGCCGCCCGCGGACGGTGGGGCGAGGATGCCTTCGTGCGGGGCGTGTTCACGGATGCCTTCATGGGGTCGGTCGCCGTCGAAAAACGCTTCCGCAGGGGTGCTTCGCTGGCGCTGTTCCTTATGGCCGCACCCCAGCAGCGCGGCATGAAAGGGTGGACTGAACGCGAGGCGTACGACCTGACCGGCGACTACCAGTACAACCCGTACTGGGGCCCGTTCGAAGGGCGGGTCCGCAACTCGCGCGTGCGGCGCGATTTCGCTCCGATGGCCGTCGTGCGTTTCGGCATGCCCGGAAAGAACGGCTTTAACTATACCGTGGTCGCGGGTGTGCGGGCCGGCTACAGGAGCCGCAGCGGGCTTTCGTGGTCGGATGCCAACAGTCCGGCGCCCGACTATCATGCCAATCTTCCGGGGCACCGTACCGAGCCTCACGTAATCGCGGCGTTGGAGGAGGCTTGGCGGTCGGGCGACGTGCGCGTGACGCAGGTGGACTGGACGGGGATGTACGATGCCAATCTATTCGCTTCCGACGGGGCCTCGCTCTATACTGCCGACCGGAGGATGGAGCGCATCGGCAACTGGCAGGTCGCATTTACGGCGACCGGGCCGGAGCGGGAGGGGTTCGGCTGCGATTACGGCGTGCGCATGCGCAGGGACGGAAGCCGCTTCTACCGGATTGCGGCCGACCTGCTCGGCGGGCGTTTCGTCCATAACCGCGACCCCTTTACGGGTGCGGACAGCGATATCCGGAATCCCGGCAGACGGACGGAGCAGGGCGGCCGGTACGACTACGATTACGATATGGTGCGCCGCGAAGTCGCCGCATTCGCCGCCGGACATTACCGGCAGGGCCGTTTCGGCCTTTCGTTCGGTGCTCAGTTCGCGCTGGCCGATGTGCGGCGTGAGGGGCACTACGAAAAGGAGACGTTGCCGGGAAGCATGTCCTACGGTACTTCCGCCGTGACGGAGTTCGTGCCTTACAATGCCTTCCTGTCGGTGCGTTATGCCTTTACGGCTGGTCACCGGATTGCTGCGGAGCTCTACGCGGGCGAATACACGCCCCATTACGGGAACATGTTCCTCTCGCCGGACTACAGCAATGCGCTGGCCGAAGGCATCGACACCGAGCGGGTGTTCGGCGCACAGGCGGAATATCGGATTCCCGTTTTCGGAATTGCGGCGTTCGAGTTCGCAGCGTATGCGATGTATACCGGTCGGGCCATGCAGATAAGCCGTTATTACGACGACCTGTACGGACTGTACTGCGATATGGTGATGTCGGGCATCGCCCGCTTCGACTGGGGCGTGGAGGCGGGCGTGCGCGTGGAGCTGACCGAACGGCTCGCGCTGACGGCCGCGCTTTCGGCAGGCAACAACGTGTACCGCGGGGACCCGGAGCTTTCGGTACTGGAGGATGCCACGGGGCGGGTGCTTCTCGAAGGCGACCGGGCCCGACTCGACGGGTTCGTGCATTCGGCCACGCCGCAGACCCTGGTCGCGGCGGCATTGACCTATGCCGCGAGGTCGCAGTGGGGGTTCTCGCTCGAATGGATGTATGCCGGGAGGCGTTACGTGACGGTGAATCCGCTGCGGCGTACCGACCGGTTCGTATGGCTGGCTGCGTCGCCCGAAGAGCGGCAGGCATGCTTCCGGCAGGAACGGCTGCCCGATGCCTGGGTGCTGAATGTCGGGGTGACCAAAGGGTTCACCCTGTTCGGGGTGCGTGTCTTCGCCAGCGTTTCGGTCGATAACCTGCTCGGCCGCCGCGACATCGTGTACGGCGGTTACGAGCAGATGCGCTTCGACGACTATACGGCGGACGGGCGGACCGTTTACCGGCCTTTTCCGTCGCGCTACAATTATGCCTATCCGCGGACGCTGCTCGCCTCGCTGACGGTAAGTTTTTGACGGTATGAAAAAATGGTGCATCTATGCGGCGCTGCTCCTTGTGCCGGTCTCGTGCGGATACGACCGGTTCGGAACGCTCGGCGTCGGAGACATGGAGGGAACGCAGACGATTCCCGACGCCGGAATCGCCCTGCTGCGCGAACATTATTACGGAGAACCCTATGTCGTGCGGGAGGATATGACCGTCGGCGGATACGTCGTATCGGACGACCGTCCGGGGAATTTCTTCCGCAGTTTCATCATCGACGACGGCAGCGGTGCGGTCGAGGTGCGGGCCGGTTTCTACGACCTGCACGCCTTGTTCCCGCGCGGTCGCCGGGTGGTCGTTCGTCTGCGCGGACTGGCCGTGGGGATGTACGACGGCGTAGTGCAGCTCGGTGCCGGAGTGAACGACTGGTCTTCCTATCGGGTCGAGGAGTTCGGTTCGCGCGTGCTGCTCGACAGGTATGTGCAGCGCGATACGGTCCTCCGGCAGACGGAGCCGCTGGAACTCGGCATCGGCTCCCTGGAAGAGCGGTACTGCGGCCGGCTCGTCCGGGTGAGCGGCCTGTGCCGTTCGGGCGGTTCGGCGACATGGGCCGATACGGGCGCCGGAGGGGGAACGCCCGCCACGGGGACGGTCTGGTTCCGGGATGCAGCGGGGGATTCGGTGGCGGTCGTCACGAGCGGATACGCTTCGTTCGCGGGAGACAGCGTCCCGGCGGGGAAAGTAGCGCTGACAGGCATATTGGTGTACGGTAAATTCGGCGGAACGCGCGACGGTTTCGCCCTGAAACTGAGAGATACGGAAGATGTGGAGCGATAGATGGGCGGTCGTCGCGGCCGCGGCGTTGGTATTGGGCGGATGCAGCTATCCGGAACGGAATGCGGGGCCGGACGGCGGCGCCGGGACGGACGATGCGGTCGTGTCGGTGGAATATCTGAAGTCGTATTACAAAGGGTACCCTTATACGTTCACGGAGAATTACCGCATCCGGGGATGCGTGGTCAGCACCGACCGGTCGGGCAATTATTACAGGACGCTCGCCGTGCTGGACGATACCGGTGCGATAGAGGTGAAGCTCGACGGCGAACGGCTGTTCGAAACCTACTTCATGGGGTGTACGGTGGAGATATACTGCAACGGGCTGACGCTCGGCGATTACGGGGGAACGCTGCAACTGGGGGCCGCACCGGGCGCGGGATATGAAACCGGTTATATCGACCGGGAGGATATTCCCGTCGTAGTACGTATCGTGGGAGCTTCGGATACGGCCGTCGTACCCGAAGCGAAAGAGATTGCGGCGCTGGGGCCGGACGATGTCGGTCGCTTTGTCGCGTTCGACGGGGTGCAGTTCGTGGCTGGAGGCCGTGCGGCTTGGTGCGAACCCGCTCCGGACGATGCGACGGGCTTCGCCGATACGGACCGATATCTGATAGACCGCGAGGGGAACATGCTCGTCGTACGCACGTCGCGCTATGCCGATTTCGCCTCATGGACGCTTCCGGAGGGCAGCGGCAGGGCGGAGGGAATACTCTCTCTGTTCGGCGGGAAGTTTCAGTTGCGCGTCATCCGTCCCGCCATGCTGTACACCGATATGGTCGGAGAACGGTTCGAGACCGCGGGGAGCGTTACGGCCGGCGGCCGTTTTCCCGTTGGAGGGCATTCCACAGAGCGTCTTTCAGCCGGGGAATGTTGTAACCGCTGACGGACGATATGAAGGTGGTGTCGACTCCTTCGGGCAGCATGCGGCGCAGCGCTTCCAACTCTTCTTCGCCGACCGTGTCGCATTTGGTAATGGCCAGCAGCCGCTCCTTGTCGAGCAGTTCGGGATTGTATAGCGTCAGTTCGTTGAGCAGAATACCGTATTCGGCACGTATGTCGGGGCTGGTGGCGGGTATCATGAACAGCAGGATGGAGTTGCGTTCTATGTGGCGGAGGAAGCGCGTGCCCAGGCCGCGGCCTTCGTGCGCCCCCTCGATGATGCCGGGGATGTCGGCCATGACGAACGAATGGCCGTCGCGTGCCGCCACGATGCCGAGGTTGGGCTCCAGGGTGGTGAAGGCATAGTCGGCTATCTTGGGTTTGGCGGCCGATACCACCGAGAGCAGGGTGGATTTCCCCGCGTTCGGAAAACCGACCAGCCCCACGTCGGCGAGCACCTTCAGTTCGAGGATGAAGGCTCCTTCCTGCCGCGGTTCGCCGGGCTGGGCGTAGCGCGGTGCCTGATTGGTGGCGGTTTTGAAATGCCAGTTGCCCAGACCGCCCCGTCCGCCGGGCAGCAGGACGAGCTCTTGGCCGTCTTCGGTCACTTCGCCCACGATTTCGCCCGTGTCGGCGTTGCGGGCCACGGTACCCAGCGGTACGGGGATGACGGCATCCGCACCGCTCTTGCCGGAACTGCGGGCACCCGAACCGGCCTCGCCGTCCCCGGCGAAGACGTGCCGCTGGTATTTCAGGTGTATCAGCGTCCAGTACTGGCTGTTGCCGCGCAGTACGACGCTGCCTCCGCGTCCGCCGTCGCCGCCGTCGGGACCGCCGAAGGCGACGAACTTTTCACGCCTGAAATGGGCCGAACCCGGTCCCCCTGCGCCCGAACGGGCGAATATCTTCACGTAGTCTACGAAGTTCGATGATGCCATGCCGTCGTTTTTTGCGTGTGCAAAGGTAGCAAACTATCCGCGCACCGGCAAATATGGGGCCGTTCGTCCCCCGATGCAGGGGATTGGAACCGTATTTGCTTTATCTTTGCATGCGGCCCGCCGGCCGTATTTCAAAACATTCCATCGTCATGCACAGGTCAGGTTTCGTGAATATCATAGGCAATCCCAATGTGGGTAAGTCGACGCTTATGAACGCGCTCGTGGGAGAGCGTCTTTCGATAATCACTTCAAAGGCGCAGACCACGCGCCACCGGATTATGGGTATCGTGAACGGAGACGATTTCCAAATCGTCTATTCCGATACGCCCGGCATCCTGAAGCCCAGTTACCGGCTCCAGGAATCCATGATGAAGTTCGTCGTCGGGGCGCTGAGGGATGCCGACGTCATCCTGTACGTGACCGATACGGTGGAGCGGGGCGACGAGGCATCGGAACGGATTCTGGACGGCATCGCCGCCAGCGGTATACCGACCATCGTGGTCATCAACAAGATAGACCTTTCGGAGCAGCAGGCGCTGGAGGCGCTCGCCGAGAAATGGCGGTCGCGGCTGCCGGGGGCCGACGTAGTGCCCGTCTCGGCCTTGAACGGCTTCAACATCGGCGGTCTTTTCGACCTGATTCTCGCCAAGCTGCCGGAGGGAGCGCCGTACTATCCGAAGGATACGCTGACCGACCGGACGATACGCTTCTTCGCTTCGGAAATCATCCGCGAGAAAATCTTCCTCAATTACCAGAAGGAGATACCGTACAGTGTGGAGATAGGTATCGACGAATATAAAGAGGAGCCCGGCATCGACCGGATTTCCGCAACGATATACGTCGCCCGCGAGTCGCAGAAGGGCATCATCATCGGTCATAAGGGCGAGATGCTGAAAAAGGTCGGCACGGCCGCCCGCCTGGAACTCGAAAAATTCTTGGGGAAAAAAGTGTTCCTGCAACTGTACGTCAAAGTGAACGACAACTGGCGCGATTCCGACAGCCAGCTTCGGCGGTTCGGCTACGCCGAGTGAGGCGAACGTGTCACGGTTCGGGGGAGGGAATGCGGCTGCATCCCCTCCCCCGAATGCGTTCCGTCGCTGCCGGCAGGGGGCGCGCTGCCTGCAGAAAACGACCGGCAGTGCACGCAGTCGTCCGTTTTCGTGCAGGCCCTGTCGTCTGGGCGGGAGGCAGCATCTTTTCGTTAAGACGCATGCCGTACGGTATGCAGCAGAAAGTTTTCGTTTTCTGCTGAAAATTTTGCACCGTAAATATGTTTTTGCGAATTATTCGTACATTTGTCTCTGCAAGAGTTTTCGAAGACACCCCCGCGTGCGGGCGTGCGACGGAATGAAAAGGGAATGCAGTGAAAATCTGCAACAATACCCATTGCTGTAAGTTTCTGCTCCTTCGGGAGTACGGAAGGTCGTGCAATCTTTGCCACTGGCCCGCAGGGGCTGGGAAGGCGCACGGCCGAAACGAGTCAGAAGACCTGCTTTTGCATTGTACCGATTTGCAGCCTGGGGGATTGCAGGCGAAAATCAAAAGGACGGTTTCCAATCGTTTTCGTGCGGTTTGCCGAATTTTTCGGACTGTTTTTGATTTTCCGTTGTGGCCGTATCCGTTTGCAGTCGGTCGGGACGGAATGTACAACCTTTTTTAAATTCAAAGATATGATGAAACAGTTCGATTATGCGGCACCCGAAATAGAGGTGTCGGAAGTATATTTGGAGAGCGGCATTGCCGCCAGCCTGAGGACGGAGGATTATACGGAAGTGGAAGGTCAGTGGTAAAATGTTCGGAGAGATGAAAAGAGGATTCTATTGGATAGGAGCGCTCGCAGTATTGCTGGCGGGATGTACCGATGACTATTTTGCACAGGAAGAGACGCCGGTGCCCGAAGGACCTGCGGTTCGTCTGGCTGTCTCCGCAGATGAAACACGGGCTTCGCTCGACGGACTTTCCGTACGCTGGGAAGCGGGGGACCGGATTCATGTGAACGGCACGGAATACCCGCTTCAGGGCAGCCAGACGGAAGGATGGTAAGTAGAAGTGGCCGAGGCCGACTCTTATGAGGCCGTATATCCCGCATCGGCGGTGCGGGAGGACGGTTCGCTGATGCTTCCGGCCATTCAGAATTATGCTGCCGGCTCGTTCGATGCGGCCGCGCATCTGATGACGGCTTCCTCGACCGGCGGCACGCTGGAGTTCAGGAACCAGTGCGCGCTGCTGAAACTCTCGCTCACAGGCGGCGATGCATCGGTCGTCGAGCGCATCGTGCTGACGGGCAACGGCGGTGAGTACCTTGCCGGGCCGGGCGAGAAAAACGACGATACCGGATTGGCACTCCGCGAAGCAGAGGATGCCGCTTCTGTGGAAACAGTCAAATGGCTCCGTCTCGATTTCGGGGAGGAAGCGGCGCTCTCTTCCGAGCCGCTGGTGTGCTATATGGTCGTACCGGCCGGCGAATTTCCGAACGGCTTTTCGCTCGAAATCCATACAGCGGACGGAATGATGATGGAGCAGCGTACCCTCTCGGCACAGACATTCGCGCGTTCGCAGGTATTGTCGATGCCTGCATTCGAAGTGGCAGGGACGATGCGCGTGCTGACGTTCGAGGACGAGGACTACAAAGGCGATGTGAACCTGACGGGGGAGAAGAATTGGTCGTCCCTCATCGATTCCGAACAATATGGCGGCCCGTTGTTGTATGGTGGGTCGGCGCTTTACGGATGGAATGACGCGAACAATACTTTTCTCGCCAGCCAAATCACCAATAACGACGGCACTTTGAAATTTTGGACCGGTGGATGTGCTGTTTCCGATTATATCGAGAGGGATTTGGCAAACGGTGATTTCAATCATCAGCTTGCGGTCTGGTATCAGGACCCTGTGACCGGATTCGGCGGGCATAACGGCTCGAAAAACTTTTGCGTGCAAAACGGTTACAGAGATTTTTACAGAGATAAGTTGCCGAACATTTATTTCAGCGACGGTGTTGCACGGGTAATCGACCACATGTACGTTGCCAATACGACGTATTTCATCAACTGTATTATAGGCGGTAATCAGTTCAGTACCCCGTTCGCACCGGGCGACGTGGCTAAAATCGTGGCGACCGGATTCGACAGCACCGGAGCCGAAACCGGTACGGCGGAACTGGTGCTCGCCCAGGACGATGATTATTATCTGACGGATTGGGTACGTTTTGATTTGTCGTCGCTGGGTACGGTGGCAAAGGTGGAGTTCAACATTACCAGCACCGATTCGGGCGATTACGGAATGAACACACCGGCTTATTTCGCGTTCGACGACGTGGCAGTACGGTGGTGACGCCGTGAAGCGACAACGGAAAGGGGGCTGCACCTGAGATGGGGTAGCCCTTTTCCGTTGCTTTCGTTCGGCCGGTCGTTCCTTATTTATGCTGTCGGCGGCGGTGACTGTCGGCAGCAGAAAGATACCCGGAGCAATCGGGAAGAGGGAACGGCAAACGGCTTCTTTTTCAAACAAGAGATTGGGAGCCGGTCGATTTTTGCGGGGCCGGTGGCGAAGCGGAACATGGCGAATCATCGGCTTTCAGGCTGCGGCGTGGCAGGTGGGAGGGGCGGTTCTGTTGCACAACGGGATGCGGGCGGGAGACTTTCCGTTGGGGGCATGAGCCGCAGGGGGCGTTGCGGAGCCGTGCGGAGGGCGGGCACTTGGGCGGACGGCTCGACGATTGCACAGACAATCCCCAAATTGGAAGAACAGAGCAAAAAGTCAATGTTGGTTTTCAAAAACATTTTGGCGGAAATTTGTTCCGCAACAGTCCCGGCGGAAGATGACGATTGCATTTTCCGGATGTGTTTTCTATATTTGCACCAACATATTGATTGACACGGAAATGTAAGTTTATTCTCACTGAACGAACTTAGGACACTCGATAGAAGAGAGAATAGGCGGACGTCTTCTGCGTCGTATTCCTTTACGGGATATAGGCGTGGGACTGTTGCTT
>DXFY01000065.1 GCA_019114205.1 Candidatus Tidjanibacter gallistercoris
CCGTTTATGAACTATATAGCTGAAGTTAGGTCTTGATTTGCCTCTATTTTTCTTCATTTTGGACAGCCTGAAATGCAGCAGAAACCGTTCATTTTGTCTTGCAATCCAAATATGGTATAATTGTGCTGTAAAAAGCGTTAATAATGTTAATCGTAATGTGCAAATAAACAGTTTTATTATAACATATTCGTGTCTTTTTATGTTGTCGCTTTGCGCCGGACAGGTCATGCAAAATAGGAAACGATGGTTCAGAAATTGCCTTTTTCAGGAAAAACAACGGCGTTTCGGATTGCCGGTTTTGCTGAATATCGGAGCAGGAGTACAGGATGTCCGTTTAAGCAATCAGACCTGGGGGCGCGGCATGTCGGCAATGCCGTACTGCTGTCTGTCCGCATGTGGGATGAGAGGCGGTATGGAGTCGGGAGGTGCCGGAGCGGAACGCAGCGAGGAGACGCGTTGCGGGCCATGTGCGTAGCGCTGCCCGTTTGTCTTTCCGGAGCGGGCCGGGAAGGGGTTGTCGGTCAGTACCGGCACACGGCGGCCGGTACGGTGGCGGCACGCTGTAACCGGGCACGTTCGGGCGGGAAGGGCGTATTGTTTTGCCGGGCGGGAAAATATGGGCGGAGGTCGCTCCGGGGGTGTGACGTGTTTTATCCGGGGGGGCGGTTACGGCATCGGGAATGGGGAGGGTCGGTGTGTGCGGCGGTTGCTGAAGGGAGGGGCTGCAGGCGGAAAAAGTAGCGCAGGACAGTCATGCCCTGCGCTGTTTCGTATGCGGAGGAGGGTTACCGCAATTCCTTAGCGGGAACATGCACCACCTTCCCCTCGCGGACGACGACCAGTGTGCCGTCCTCTTTTTTCGTCTTTTCTATCAGGCGTTTGCGGGCCAGTTGGATGCCGGCTTCGATTTTTTCCTGCATTTGTTTGATTTCGACTTCACTCATACGTTGCAATCGATTTATAGGATAACGTATCTTCGACGGTCAATGTTGTAGAAAGCCCGCCCGATGCAATCATCTTCACCTCCGCATCTGCCGAACTGTTGTCGTAAACGGCCCAGTAGTCGCATACGGGCATGTAGAGCGCGACCAGGTTTTTCAGTCCCATCCGGTACCGGCGGCAGATGACTTCGCGGGGAATGTCGTGTCCGCCTTCGCGTACGCGGGTGGCCACGCGTTCGATGGCCTGCTGCGGTGTCGGCAGCCAAAAATAGAGCAGCGTGACAAAATAACCTTTGGCGTGGGCCTGTTCGATGAAGCGTATATAGGAACGGGTGGCGAGCGTGGTCTCGAACGCGAAATCGGTGCCTTCCGACAGCAGGTCGTCCATGCGCTGGAGCATCAGCCGGCCTGCCTCTATCGCCACGCTTTCCGGATTGAACGGCGAAAGCCCCTTCGCTATCTCGTCGGCATTGACGAACTCGCGGCAGCCGAGCATTTCGGGCAGTACGGTATAGGACGCGGTAGTTTTTCCCGCGCCGTTGCAGCCGGCTATGATATAAAGATGGGGCATATCGTCGGAACAAAGATAGGGATTGCGTCGGGTTTTCCAAAACGGGGCCGACGGATTGCGTGCACCGTCCCGCCGGTGCGTGTCGCACGGGGGCGGGACGGTTGCCGGTCGGGGGAACCCTCCGGTGCCGGCGGGTGCGGATTGTTGAAAACTATGTGAAAACTTCCTTCGCCGGAAAGGGATTCCGGAACGGCATTGGCTAATTTTGTTCCCGGTATCGGGTTCCCCGGCAACCGGCCTTCGGGCCGCGAGGATTAAAAGGGAATCCTGTGCGAGTCAGGAACTATCCCCGTAGCTGTAAGTTCCGTGCACGCTGCCGTCGCCCGTGCGGGAGAATATCCCGCCGCAGACGGCGGCAGGTGCGAAGGGTGAGCATCCTTTGCCACTGGCCCCTGCGGGCCGGGAAGGCGCGAAACCCGGAACGAGTCAGAAGACCTGCCCGGTATCGTAGTAACGTAGCTTTCGGGCGAAAGGCTGTCGGACAGGGGGCGATGGTGCCTCCGTCTTTTCTATTTCCCGGAGTTACCATTTATAATCTTTTAACATCCAAGAAGATGAATGGACAGACTCAGTTCACGCAAATCGTGAAGCGCAGCGGCGACGTTGCGGAATTCGAACCGGAAAAAATCGAACAGGCCATTTTCAAGGCCATGAGGGCCGCGGGCCGTCCCGACCGTGCCGCGGCACGCAGGCTGACGGGCGAGGTCATCGCGGAGCTCGCGGCCGGAGGGGAGCGCATCCCCCATGTGGAACGGGTACAGGATGCGGTGGAGCAGGCGATATACCGCAGCGGCGATTTCGAACTGCTCAAAACCTACATGCTCTACCGCAAGAAGCACGAGGAAATCAGGCAGTGCAAGGAGCTTTTCACGAACCTCGATGTCATCGACGATTACCTCGGACTGGACGACTGGCGCGTGAAGGAGAGCGCCAATTCCTCCTATTCGCTCCAGGGGCTCAACCAACACATATCGACCAGCATCACGTCGCAGTACTGGCTCGGCAAAATCTATACGGAGGAAATAGCGGAAGCCCACCGCAGCGGTGCGCTGCACATCCACGACCTCGGCTTCCTAAGCGTCTACTGTGTGGGGTGGGACCTGCGCGACCTGCTGCTCGTGGGCTTCAAGGGCGTCGAGGGGAAGGCGCAGAGCGCACCCGCACGCCACCTGCGCACGGCGCTGGGGCAAATCGTGAATTTCTTCTATACCATGCAAGGCGAAGCGGCCGGTGCGCAGGCCTTTTCGAATTTCGATACCTTCCTCGCACCGTACGTCCGTTACGACGAGCTCGATTATGCGCAGATAAAACAGTGCCTTCAGGAATTTCTTTTTAACCTGAACGTGCCGACGCGGGTGGGGTTCCAGACGCCGTTTACGAACATCACGATGGACCTCGTGGTCCCCGACTTCCTGAAGAACGAGCGCGTGGTGCACGCCGGTCGCGTGCGCGAGGACGCCGTTTACGGCGATTTCCAGAAAGAAATGATATTGCTCAACAAGGCCTTCGCCGAAGTGATGTACGAAGGAGATGCTGCCGGGAGCCTGTTTTCCTTCCCGATTCCCACCTATAATATAACGCCCGATTTCGACTGGGAGAATCCCGATTACGACGGTATCTGGAAAATGACGGCCAAGTACGGCATTCCCTACTTCTCCAATTTCGTCAATTCGGACATGAAACCCGACGACGTACGCAGCATGTGCTGCCGGCTGCGGCTCGACAAACGCGAGCTGATGAAGCGCGGCGGCGGGCTCTTCGCAGCCAACCCGCTGACGGGTTCGGTCGGCGTGGTGACCATCAACTTGCCGCGCCTCGGTTACGAGGCCGGTTCCGAGGAGGCGTTTTTCCAGCGGCTGCGGCATCTGATGGAGATAGCCCGCGACAGCCTCGAAGTGAAACGCAAGGTGATAGAAGGGTATACCGAGAAGGGGCTGTATCCCTACTCGCGTTTCTACCTGCGTCAGGTACACGACCGGTACGGCTGTTTCTGGAAGAACCATTTCTCCACCATCGGCATCAACGGCATGAACGAGTGCTGCATGAATTTCCTCGGCGTGTCGATAGCCACGGAGGAGGGAAGCGCCTTCAGCGCCAAGGTGATGCAGTTCATGCGCGAGGTCATGGCCGAATTCCAGGAGGAGACGGGCAACATCTACAACCTCGAAGCGACGCCGGCCGAGAGTACCGCCTACCGGTTCGCGCGTATCGACACGAAACGGTATCCGGACATCATCACGGCCAACCAGCAGGCGCGTACCGAGCGCGGCGCGAAGCCCTATTATACCAATTCCACGCACCTTCCGGTCGGGTATTCGGACGACATATACGAGGTGCTCGAAAAACAGGACCCGTTGCAGACGCTCTATACGGGCGGTACGGTGCTCCATATCTTCACCGGGGAACACGAGATGTCGCCCGAATCGGCCAAACGGCTCGTGCGCAAGGTGACGGGCGGATTCCGGCTGCCGTACATCACCATCTCGCCCTCGTTCAGCATCTGCCCGCAGGACGGCTATCTGTCGGGCGAACATTTCACCTGTCCCAAGTGCGGCCGCAGCGCCGAAGTGTACAGCCGTATCGTGGGGTATATGCGTCCCGTAAGTCAGTGGAACGAGGGCAAGCGCGAGGAGTTCCGCGACCGGAAGCTGTTCGACAGGATGGTGAACGACGGTGCCGCCGTCTGTACGGAATCTTCCCGCAGTACCGCGGCCGGAGCGAGGTAAGGAACGATGGCCTGCGAAGAGATACGCATCGGGGGGCTCGTGAAACAGAGCCTCGTGGATTGGGACGGCGTGCTCGCGGCGGTAGTGTTCACCAGAGGGTGCAATTTCCGCTGCGGGTACTGCCACAATCCGGCGCTGGTCGTGCCTGAGCTCGCGCACGGACGCGCGGATGTTCCCGTCGGAGCGGTGTTCGATTACCTTTCCCGCCGCCGCGGTTGGCTCGACGGGGTGGTGGTCACGGGAGGCGAACCCACCGTGCATGCGGGACTGCCCGATTTCATTCGACGGGTGAAAGCGCTGGGATATCGGGTGAAGCTCGATACGAACGGCACCAACTCCGTCATGCTGGAGCGGCTTCTTGCCGACCGGGTGGTGGATTACGTGGCGATGGATATCAAGAACGTGCCGGATGCGGCCCATTACGGCCGCATAACGCCACTGTCGTCCGCCATGATGGACAATGTGCTGCGTTCCATCGGGCTGCTGCGTCGGAGCGGTGTGGAGCACGAGTTCCGCACCACGTTGCTGCCGGAGGTACATACGCCCGCTGTACGCGCGTGCCTGTCGAAGATGTTCGCCGGGAGCCGTTATGTGTTCCACGATTTCAGGAATACGGGCCCGGACGGTCTGGTCGCCGATTATCCGGAAGGGTAAGGGGGCCGGCAGGCTGTGCAGCGGGACTGCATGCCGGAGCTATGTGCGCCGGATTCCGGCATCGGCGGGAAAACGTTTTGCTGCCGTGCGGGGCAGCAATGAATCGTTGAAGAGAAACTGCACCGAAACAGGATAGGAGGCGGTCCGGCAGCGACCGCCGCAAAGCCGGGGGAGACGCCCCGGCTTTTTTCATGCCCCCGAATTCGGGGGCGTCACCGGGTCGCGGGGAGCATCGTTCCGGAGCGGTTTCATTCCGGGACGACTCATGCACCGCATGCAATGAAAGCGGGGGTGGCGCATGCGGTACCGGGCTCCGGAGGGCGTTCGCAGACCTTCCGCAGGCCTTCCGAAATATCTCTCCCGCATCATTCGTTTCTATATAAGGAATATCATGAATTGGATGCGGAATGGTACCTTTTCGCCTGCCGCATGGTATTTCCGGTCGTGCGGGGCGAATATATTCCGACAGAACCCGGAGCGAGGGGCTTTCGCATGAACGATTTTTTTGAAAAACCGTATGGCGGTTCCGCTGTCGGTGGGGGCGGCGTTCGTGTCGGACGGCAGTGCGTCGCGGCCGCAGTACGGCAGGAGGCTGCGGCTCCTGCACCGGGAGTGGGTGTCGCCCCCTGTGCATTCCCGTTTCGCACGACATGTGCATTTTCTGGAACAGAAACGTCAGGCAGTCGTTTTGTGGTATTGATTTTTTGGCTACTTTTGCTGGTAGGGCAAGTGAATGCATTCACATCCTGTTAATTGTGTCAAAAACCGCTTGTTCGGCGTAAACGTATTGTTTGTGGTGTCGAAGTCGGAAATACTAAATCGAATCATGTCTTATTACGGTTTCAGGAATAAGACCGAGCTGGCATCGTTTCTGGGTGTCAGCCCACAGACTGTTTCCAACTGGTATAGCCGCAACTCTATCGATTACGACCTGGTGTTCGAAAAATGTTCCGATATCGATTTCAACTGGCTGGTTGCAGGCGAAGGGAATGCGCGTGGCAGTGTTTCGGTTGCGAGCGACGTGCACGGCGGTTACGAGGGTACCTCGCGTCCGCATGACAGAGAGGGTTCGCTGGCCGGAGGAGCGCACCGTCGTGAAGGCCTTTCGTCCCTGCGCCTTTCCGACGGCGAGTGCATGATATTCGTAGCGGATGCGGCGATGCCTTCGTCTTTCCGCAGCGGCGACGTGCTGGTATGTAAACGTGTTGTGGATTTCGATGCCGCCACAGCCGATACCGATAAACCGTATGTGTTCGTCCTCGATGGCCGCGAACCGATGGTGCGCAGGCTTATGGCCGTTCGGCGTCGGGACGGGAGTGCGGTGCTCGTTGCCGACCATCCCGACAAGCGGCTGTTTCCGGACACGGTCGTACCTGCCGGCGAGGCGTATGCCGTATGGGAAGTGAAGGCCGTGCTCGCAGCGGGCGAAAACAGCGATGCGGAAATGGGGCGGCGTCTTTCGGAACTGGAGAAAAAAATCGAAGGGCTGGCCCGGCGGATGGAGGTGCTTCGCAAGAAATAGTGCGCCGGACTCTGTTATTATTCTTAATATCGCGCTTTTAACAATACGCTTGTTGCTTTCCTTTTCCGGACGGCAGGCCGTCCGCAGGGCTTTTATGTCCGATAAGGAGGGTGTTGCAGTCCCGGTGCCGGAATCCGTTTGGGCGGAGCGGTGGTATTCTATTCCTTATGTTGTTCCTTTACGGGGAAAAATCCTGAAATTGTTGCCGATATAAATTCGTTGTAAAACAGTCGGATTATTCTTAAAATTGCATAGTAACAACGCAACGGCAAGGGTTCTTTTCGCGGCCTTTATAAAAACGGGAATATATTGTAAACTTAAAAACTTACCTAATCATGAAATCACTGACGAAATGGCTGTTTTGTTTTTGCCTGCCGGCGTGGTTGGCGACAGGCTGCGATTCTAAGTCGAATATAACAATCACAGACCCTCCTGATCCAATATGTGAAACTCATTATATTTATAAAAATGAGTCGTCTTTCGATATCGAGATAGTATATACTTCTGCAACAACCGATAGGAGGGAAGGAGAATCCGTTCAAATAAAACGAGGAGATGAGTATAAAGTGCTACAAACGAATAATCCGGGAAACTTTTCTCCCTTAAATTTGCTATATCCCGAAGGCGGTACAGGCCGTATTACCATATCAAATGGGATAGTCGAAATCTCATACAGGTCCATACATACGGTTGAGCATAGTGTATATGATGAACAATCGTATGTACGGACGAAAGACGAGAAAAATTTATTGTATCTTACTTATTATACCTATACGTTCACCGATGATTGTTTCAGGGATGGCACACCGATAGGAGAAAAAGAATAAGCGATATTCCATACGGGTAACATAGAAGCGGCATGAGGCCGCTTTTTTAGTTCCGAATATGCGTATCGGGAGAGGAGGGTTTCTGTACGGCGGCAGGTACGAACTGCCACAGTAGGACACAGAAAGTTTCGGATATATCCGAAACCTGTTGCGGCGACGGCAGGATACCTCCGTTCTTTTCATTATTTCCGGAGCAATGCAGCTGTCGTGCTATGTGGGGGAAGGAGTGTTCCGGCGGAATGGTTGTCGCGGCTGCATTTCCGTCGGTTCCGGATACGGAATCGGGCGACAACCGTATTGGTGTCGCCCGACCGTTTCCAGTAGCGAGTCCGAGACTTGAACTCGGGACCTCATGATTATGAATCATGCGCTCTAACCAGCTGAGCTAACTCGCCGTAAAAGCAGGACAAAAGTAGTGAATATTTTATTTCCTGCAAATAGGAGCATGCTTTTTTTCCGTTTCCGTCCGGCGGAAGCGTATATTATCCGGTCAATCCGACCGTTCGACTTCCGGAGAAGAGGCCGGATGCAGCGTTGCCGGCGGTTTCCGTCGTCAGAATGCGAGGAAGAACTCGGCGATGAATTTGTCGTGGAATACGGGATTCGAGGCGAGCTGCGCAGGACCGTCCAGGAAGTAGTGCTCATAATTGAGCCGGAGCTCGCATTGGAGCAGTTTCTTCGCGAATCCTATCGTAATGCCGCCGGTTGCCCGCTGGGCGTTCAGGTGCACGAGGGCTGCCTGGTCGAGCACGGTGATGTTGTGTCCGTAGTCCCACCGTACCATCGGGGCGATGAATTTTACGGGGCCCCATTGTGCGACGGGCTGGCTGTAAATAGCGTGTACGGCCGCCAGGTCGCATCGGTCGGTGCCGGCCGGGGTTCCGAGCCACCGGCTCGCGTATTCCCCTTCGACAATCCACCTGTCTTTCATGTAGCGCAGTTCGCCGCCGGCCATCGTGATGTCGCTTCCGAAAGGCGTTTTGCCCGTATAGTAGTTGCCAGCCAGTCCGAAGCCCTCCACCGCCATGCCGGGGTCAATCCACAGCCGTGCGACGAAATTGACGTTCCGGTGCCACGACATGTTGTTGATGCCGTAACCGTTTACCAGTCCGGCCAGCAGCCCGACCGGTATCCGTTTCGTTCCTTTGTAGCTGAAGAGCACCCCGATATCCCTCGCGCCGAGGCTTCCCGTCCGTGCCGGCGAACTGCCGTCGGCGGGAGCGTAGTAGCTGCCCACGTAGGTCGCTACGAACGAACTGCTGGCGAAATAGTTCAGGCGCGGTCCCCGGCTCAGCTCGGTACCGAAGTGGTAGAGCTGCTGTCCGAGGGAGACTTCGAAGGCGCCGGATGCGAACGTAACGTATGTATCGAGAACGCTCAGCTTGCCTTCGGAGTTCAGGTCGGCCTGGAACTGATAGCGAAAAAGTTTCGACTCTTCGCCGGCCTGTCCCTTCACGCCGAGCCGTGCGTTATTGACACTGAAACGCAGGTTGCCGGTCTTCAGGTCGGTTTCGAAACGGGTTTTGAGTACACCGAAAATGGTAGGTACGAGCGGTTTCTGTTTCTGCGCTCCCGCAGCAGGCGCACTGCCCAGCAGAACGGCGGCCAGAGTTGCGCACAGCAGGGAGCATGAATGGGCTGTCTTTTTCATAATCGGCCGCAAATATAGGAAGCGGTGCCGGATTTAACAATACGGACGGAAAGTCCGTTGGTACGGGATGTATATTTTTTAGAAAATTCGGCCGGGCTTGCGGCGATGCGGCCGGACATGGGGGCCGAATACGAAACAACCCGTGCAGTGCATGCACGGGTTGTCTGAATCATGATACCTTTCGGAGGTACCTTATATATAATATAAAACGTTTATCGGTCGGATGCGGCATCCCGTGCCGTTTCCTGCTTCAGCAGGTCGCGTATCTCGGTGAGCAGTTTTTCTTCGGCAGTGGGGGCAGGCGGTGCGGCCGGAGCGGGCTGTTCGGCCTGTTTGCGTCGGAGCGAATTGATGCCCTTGACCATCAGGAAGATTGCGAAGGCCACAATTAGGAAGTCCAGGACGGTTTGCAGGAAAGCGCCGTAACGGAGTACCACAGCCGGGTCGTCGCCCGTCGCCTGTTTGAGCGTGATAGCCAGGTCGGTGAAATCGACACCTCCTACCAGCAATCCCAGAGGCGGCATGATGATGTCGGAAACCAGCGAACTGACGATTTTGCCGAAGGCCGCGCCGATGATGATGCCGACGGCCATGTCCACCATGTTGCCGCGCATGGCGAACTCCTTGAATTCCTGTAAAAATTTTTTCATGGTAATTGTGTTTGGTTATCGGTAAATTTAGTATCTTTATATAAAGATATGGAAACCTGTGCGTACCCATGCAAATCGGACGCCAATTGGCTTGGAATTTGTTGGGCTTAGGTGCAAGGCCGTGTGTTACCGGCATGCTTTCATGCAAATATATCGGATTGCATTGTTAAATGTCTGCAGAAAGCCGTGTTTTTTATGGAAAATATTCATAATGGTGCGGTTATTGATAGTCAGTATGGAAAAAATGTCGGCTTGCTGATGCGTTATTCGAAAAAATGTTTTACC
>DXFY01000066.1 GCA_019114205.1 Candidatus Tidjanibacter gallistercoris
TCACCGTAGGGAATGGAATAGCTTTCGTTCGCTTTGCCGAGTGCTACGACCCTGCCGTTCGCGTCCGTTATTCGGATGTATTTCTGTTTATTCTCGTGGTAATACCAGAAATCGCCGGTCTGTTTTACGTAGTTTTGGAATACATACGGTCTGTCTTCCGAAAAATCCTGCACGGAGAGTTCGATACCGAAATCATCTTGCGAGTATATCCAGGGGATTGAGGGGTCTATTTCCGGTTCCGGCTCCGGTTCGGGCTCCGGCTCGTCGGTGGGATATACGGCTTTGAAGGCCTTGATGTCGTTTTCGCTGAAACCGCTCCAGCTCAGCGGGTCGGATTCCTTGACCATGATGGACTTGGAGTCGTATTCCGCCGTTCCTTCGATGTAGGAGCCGTCGCCCTCGTCGCCCGGCGATTTGGGCGTATGGCCGAATCCGAAAGCGTGTCCGAAGGCATGGAGCATCATATACATGGCCTGTTCGTCCGACGGGATATACCTACAAGCCGTATTGATGACTATATCGCCCGGTTCGCCTGTCGCGAAAGGTGGTGAAACGAACAGCAGCGTCTCTTCGTCGGGGGTGCCGAGTACATCGCCGTCATTAGACCAAAGTACATCTTCCCTAATGGAGATTTTGCGCATCCAATTCTTATCATCAAAGACAATGTTGCATTGGGCATTTTCGTTCCAATAATCCATGGCCTTAAGTACCTTATCAGTAAGGTTTGAACCGCTAAAAGTAATGTACAGGGTTTGATATTCTTTGGCTACGAAGTAATTGCCATTGCTGGTATGCCGTGTCCGGGGCGCGGAGAGGAAATCTTCGAGGTGTTTCGTGGTCAGCAGGATATCGCCCTCGACGACGTATCCGTCTTTGACCGCGAATGCTTCCGATGTATCGTATCCCATCTCCCGGATGGTGTTCATGTCCTGCTCGTACTTGAGTTGTTCCGGCGAACATGGTTCCGGCGCAGTTTCCTCCCGTCCGCAGGAAATGGCGGAAAACATAAGCGCTGCGGCTGCAAATGAGTAAAAGGTTTTCATAAGTCTATTGTTTTATTTGTTTTGAATTATGTCCATATTGGAGTATGACCTCTTGTTCTCTATTGGACCATGCGATTTTTACAGTAGCAAGTGTTTCATAATGATTGTAAAAGTCGATAGTGTAGGTACTAATTGGAACTGCCAGGTATCGTTCAGACAAAAAATTCTTTACTTCGATTTCATATCCTTTGTCGAACCGAACGGTTATTGCATTAAGCTCATTCTCATCGGTTATATTATAAAAATACTCGACCCTTTGAATGTAAGGCTGTTCTCCTTTATATGCAATTGAAAATTTTGTTTCTTCGATTTTTTCCCGTTGTTCGATTGCATCTATCTCCGCATGCGAAACCTGCTGGCCGATTAATTCGTAGGCCGGTTCGATGAATGTATCGTAGCGGGGCTGCACGGTAACGGTGCATGCGGCGCTGCCGGAGTCGTTCGCTGCGGTGACGGTCGTGGTGCCGACGTGCCGGGCAGTGACGTTCCCCTCCCCGTCTACTGCGGCATAGAAGTCGTCCGCAGCGCTCCACGCGACGGGCCGGTCGGCCGTGAGGCGTACCGTTTCCCCCGCATAAAGCTGTACGTGTTCCCTGTCGATGCTCGGCTGTCGGTCTTTTTGCGAACAGCCTGCCGCTGCGAGCGCCGTGCACGCCGCAGCGATGAAAATACAACTCTTTTTCATGTCTGTAATATTTTGGTTTCGGTCGATATTTTATCAAAGTTGCACCCGTAAGTTAAGAATTAATGTCGTTATTTCCAAATGATTATGTTGACAATAGTTCTTTTGCGCGATTTATGGTACGACTGTGCGGCGTTTCCGGAAAGAAAAAATACGGATGAAAGGGAGCCGTCCGGAAAGCAGGCGTGTTGCCTCACGGGCAGGGAAGTCTGCGGGAGCGGGGCGGGATTGCGAAACTCGTTCCAAACGCGTATATTTGTATCCGTTTACTTCAGGCACGGAGACATACATTCACGACAAACATAAAACCGAAACGTAAATGAAAAAACTGTTTCTTTCGGCGCTCGGTGCGCTGACCCTGGGGCTGACCGCCCTGGCGGACGAGGGCATGTGGCTGCTGCCCTACCTTCAGAAAACGAATTACGCCGACATGAAGGCGGCCGGACTGAAGCTGAAGGCCACGGACATCTACAATCCCGACGGGCCGTCGCTCAAGGATGCCATCATCATCTTCGGGGCCGGATGTACGGGAGAAATCGTGTCGCCCGACGGCCTCATCTTCACCAACCACCACTGCGGTTACAGCAGCATCCAGCAGCTCAGTTCCACCGAGAACGATTATCTGGCCGACGGTTTCTGGGCGATGGACCGTTCCGAGGAGATTCCGGTTCCGGGCCTTTCGGTGCATTTCATCCGTAAAATCGAGGAAGTGACCGACCGTATGACCGAAGGGCTGGAGGGCCTGCCTTACGAGGAGTACGCCGAAAAGGTCGAGGAGCGCCGCAACGAGCTGACCGAAGCCTTCCGTGCCGAATATCCCGGCAAAAAAATCCTTGTGGAGAGCTTCTTCGGCGGGAACCAGTATTTCGCGTTCGTCATGGATGAATATACCGACATCCGTTTCGTCGGTGCACCGCCCAGTTCGATTGGCAAGTTCGGGGGCGATACGGACAACTGGATGTGGCCGCGTCATACGGGCGACTTCTCCATCTTCCGCGTCTATGCCGCACCGGACGGTACGACTCCGGCCGATTATTCGCCCGACAACGTGCCCTACCAGGCGCCCGTGCACCTTACCGTTTCTGCAAAGGGATACAAGGACGGCGATTTTACCATGATTATGGGTTTCCCCGGTACGACTACCCGCTACATGACCACTTACGAAATCGACGAGATGCTCGACGTGGCCAACCCGAACCGTATCCTCATCCGCGGCGAACGTCAGGAAATCCTGAAGCAGGATATGGAAGCGAGCGACAAGGTGCGCATCCAGTATTCCGACAAGTATGCCAATTCGTCCAACTACTGGAAAAACTCCATCGGCAAGAGCAAGGCCGTGCGTAAGCTCGGTATCCGCGACCGCCGGCAGGAACAGGAACAGGAATTCACTCGCTGGGCGCAGGCCGACCCGGCACGAAGCGCGTATCTGAGGGCACTGCCGCTTATCGCCGAATCCAAACAGGTATCCGTGCCGCTGGAAAGCGACAGGCAGGTACTCCGCGAGGCCATCGTGAGCAGTGTCGAGGTGGCTTCGATAGCCGCCGTACTGAACAGGGCGCTCCCCGACCTGCTCGAAACGGAACCGTTGGCCGCCGTAGAGACCATAGCTGCTGCGTACAAGGACTACAACGAACCGACCGACAGGAAGGTGACCAAACGCATGATAGAGCTCACGATGGAAATGGTGTCGCCGGAAAACATGCCCGAATTCATCACGACCGAAGTGGAGGGTCGTTTCGGCGGCGACGTGCAGGCCTATGTGGACTGGCTGTACGACAATTCGATTTATGCGAACAGGGAGAAGCTCGAAAATTACCTTGCGGGCGGCGAAGCGCTTCCTGCCGACGACCCCGCCCTGGCGGTGTTCAACACGACGGTCGCCAAGCATAACGGCCTCGTGGAACAGCTCCGCGAGCCGCTGACGATGTTCGCCGAAGGACACAAGCTCTATATCAAGGGGCTCCTCGAAATGGATGCCGACGGCAAGCATTATCCCGATGCCAATTTCACCATCCGTCTGACTTACGGCAATGTGAAACCCTATGCGCCCGCCGACGCCGTTTCTTACGATTATTACACCACGCTGACGGGCGTCATGGAGAAGGAGGACGAACTCAATCCGACCGAGTTCAGCGTACCCGATAAGCTCAAGGAACTCTATATCGCACAGGACTACGGTCCCTATGCCGACCGTTCCAGTCTGACCCGCAGGGAGCTGCGCGACGGGGCGAAGGGACAGGTGCATACCTGCTTCATCTCCACGAACGATATCACCGGCGGCAACTCCGGAAGCCCCGTGCTCAACGACCGCGGACAGCTCATCGGCCTCGCCTTCGACGGGAACTGGGATGCCATGAGCGGCGACGTGCTCTTCGAGCCGGAACTCCAGCGGTGCATCAACGTGGATGTCCGTTACGTACTCTTCGTTATCGACAAGTTCGCGGGTGCGGGCCATCTGCTCGACGAGATGACCATCGAGTGGTAGGCGCGTGCTTGCGGGCATGAATACGGGGTGCGGTTCCGAGGGGCCGCACCCCGTTCGTTGCACGGGCGGCACGGATGGCGCCGTATTCGGAGCGGTGCGGGAGCGCGTGCGCACGGGAAGCCGGAGACCGCATACTGAAAATTTTGCCGCACCGGTCGGGGGCGGCTCCGTTTCCCGGACAAAATACGTAACTTAGCGAGCGGAAAATACCGTCATTGCAGAGATGCTCGAAAGATTGTCGATAGAGAATTATGCGCTGATTCAACAGCTTGAGCTTGAGCTCTCCCCGTCGCTGAATATCGTGACGGGCGAAACGGGTGCGGGCAAGTCCATCCTGCTCGGTGCCCTGGGGCTGATCATGGGCAACAGGGCCGATACGGCGGCGTTGCAGGATGCGGGGCGGAACTGCGTGATTGAGGCGGTTTTCGACCTCGGAGGCCACGGCCTCGAACCGTTCTTCGACGAATACGAGCTGGATTACGAGCGGCATACGGTCGTCCGCCGCATCGTTACGCCCGCGGGCAAGAGCAGGGCGTATGTAAACGACATCCCCGTGCAGCTCGCCACCCTGAAGGCGCTTTCGGCCCATCTGATAGACATTCATTCCCAGAATCAGGGGGCGCTGACGGCCGACGGCGATTTCCGGCTGCGTGTCATCGACAGTCTGGCCGGCAACGGTATGCTGCGGGCCGAGTACGGTCGGGCGTACCGTGCCCTGCGCGAACGGGAAGAAGCGCTCGCCCGGCTTCGGGAGGAGGCTGAGCGGGGGCGCCGCGACGAGGAATACATGCGTTATCAGTGGCAGCAGATAGCGGCGCTGAGGTTGCGCGGTGGCGAATTGCAGGAACTCGAAGCCCGGCAGCGGGAGTTGTCCCATGCCGATACGATACTTTCCGCGCTTTCCGAGGCGGGAGGGTTGTTGGAAAACGACGAGACGGGGATTCTCGCCTCGCTGAAACATGCTGCCGCCGCCCTCCGCCGGATAGACGGCATGCTGGAAGGAACGGCTGCTCTGGCCGAGCGTATCCGCTCCGCAGGCGTGGAGCTGAAGGATGTGGGGACGGAAATCGTTTCTCTGGCCGGCCGCATGGAGAGCGACCCGGCGGAACTCGAAGCCGTCGATAACCGTATAGGGGCCATCTATGACCTGATGCGGCGTTACGGTGCGTCGTCGTCGGACGAACTGGTGGCGCTCGGCAACGACCTGGCGGCGCGGCTGGCGGCGATAACCGGCTGCGACGAGGCGATAGCGGAACTCGAAGGCGAGGTTGCGGGACTGCGGGCGGCGGCCGAAGGACTCGCTGGCCGGCTTACCGAGAGCAGGCGGAAGGCATCTGCCGGATTAGACGTACAGGTGGCCGGAGTGCTTGCACGGCTCGGCATGCCGATGGCGCGGTTCGCGACGGATATCGTTCCCGCCGGGGGATTGCTCGCTTCGGGTGCGGACAGCGTGCGTTTCCTGTTCGATGCCAACGGCAGCGGAGCGCTTCAGGAGCTCGAACGCGTCGCCTCCGGCGGCGAGACCTCGCGCGTCATGCTGGCCCTCAAGTCGATAGTGGCACGAAGTACGAAACTCCCGACGATTCTGTTCGACGAGATAGACACCGGTGTGTCGGGACGGATAGCGGATGCCATGGGCGGAATAATCGCCGAACTGGGCGATTCCATGCAGGTGGTCAATATCACCCACCTGCCGCAGGTCGCATCCAAAGGAGAAACGCATTTTTTCGTTTACAAGGAGGCGACGCCTTCGGGCAACGTTACCCGCATCCGGCTGCTGGACCGCGAAGGGCGTATCGGGGAAATCGCCAAGATGCTCAGCGGCAGCGAAGTGACCGAAGCGGCAGTGGCGCAAGCGCGTACCCTGCTGGGGTATGGCAGCGGAAAATGACTGCAGATTTGCATCGCTGCGGAAAAAACGCTATCTTACGGTACGGGTGTTGCCGTCTGTAAGAAGGAAGGCGGCACGCGGCGGCTGAGGGCCGTTTCCGTACAGGATGTGTACGGCAGGACGGCTGTATTGTAAAACCTTTAAACCTTATCGTTATGGAATATTCGGTATTGCTTCAGAAGTATGCTCCGGTGGCTTCGGACAGCCTCGTGGAGTCGGTGGTGGCGAAAGCCAGGGCCGGGATGGACAGGAACCGCAACGAGGAGGTTTACAAATTCTGTTTCGGTGCGCTCGACCTGACTACGCTGTCGGGAAGCGACTCGGTGCGGAGCGTGGCGGAGTTCGTCAAAAAGGCGGTGGATGTGCCGGTGCGTTATCCCGGCATGCCGCATGTGGCGAGTATTTGCGTCTATCCTTCGTTCGTGGACATCGTGGGGCTCGGCGTGGAAGGGACGAACATCGGCGTGACGAGCGTGGCCGGCGGATTCCCTGCGGCGCAGACCTACCTCGAAGTGAAGATGCTCGAAGTGGCGATGGCCGTCGAAAACGGCGCCGACGAAATCGACGTGGTGATGAATGCGGGCGAGATGGTCGAGGGCGACTTCGACCGGCTGGCCAACGACCTCGAACTGCTCTGTCGGGAAGCCGGACAGGAGGTGACGTTCAAGGTCATCATCGAATCGGGAATGCTCGAAACTCCCGAAGACGTCTACCGCGCCTCCATGCTGGCAATCCTTTCCGGCGCCGATTTCGTGAAGACGTCGACCGGGAAGTCGGCCTACGGCGCTACGCCGAAATCGGCCATGGTCATCTGCAACGCGATTAAGGACTATTATCTTCAGACCGGAATCAACGTAGGCATCAAACTGGCGGGCGGCATCCGCACCGTGGACGATGCGGTACTTTACTATACCATCGTGGAAGACATGCTGGGCCGGGAATGGCTCAATCCGTCGCTGTTCCGTTTCGGGGCGAGCGCACCTCTGGCGAATGCGCTTCTGGCGGCTGCGACGGGCGATGCGCAGCCTTATTTCTGAACATCCGGCGCTTCGGGAACCATCCGAAGAGGAGCGGTGTGCGGGACAGCCGCGGCGTCCGAATCGGAACATGCCGCCGAAAGTATCCTTTCGGCGGCACTGTTTTTCGAACTCCTTCGTGAAATGGGACGATTTCCGGAATCCTATTCGTGCGCAGGCAGCCGGCATCCGTTCGTCCGGAAGGTACACAGGAAAGCCGGACGGAAAATTGCAGGGTACATTGGCATATCGGTCGGTGCTGTATGGCGATGCGGATTCCGCTCTGTGCGAGGCCGACCGTTCGGCAGGGCATACCATAAGGAGAAGCAAGGTATCGGGAATAAGCGGGTGCTTCCGACGCTTGCGCAACCCGTCTCCCCTACGGTCGGTAATGGCGCAGGATTGCCGCCGGTCATACGGACGATTCGATATACGGCCGTAAAAGGTATCTTACGTTTCAGCAATTTATTTTTTTGATTATCTTGCCCAGGAAATAATCGATTTCGAGGGCCGTATATAGATTGCCCTTGTATTCGTAAACTATCGGCTCTTGCGTCTCTTCGTCGCGTACTTCTACCAGTTCCGTTCCTTTGACCTTGACGAGTGCACCGGGGCGGTTCGGCGCATAGCCGACCCGGAACCCGGATGGCATCGTAACGATTGACGACCGTATCGACGCCTTTGTCGCTGTTCCACGCCGGTTCTTCTTGTACACCCTGCCTGTGTTGTTGTCGCGGCAGGAAATATACTTCGTGTCGGTGGGACGCACTGCGCGTGTCTCGACGGTTTTCTCGCCCGACAGAATTGCGTCGAACCATTGCTTCCTGATATTCGCGTCAGAATCTTCATGATGGTTCCGGTTTGTTGGCGGAATTCGGGGCTGTTGCGGACAAGGCGAAAAGGGAGGCGGCAGCTGCCTTTTCCTTCCATGTCGCGGCCGATGCACAGCGCCTGCGGTACCGAGCAGGATACGAATCGTTCTTTTGTGCCCTCCGATATCTTCCGGCCGGCTGGTAAATGTCGTCGTTGTGCAGAATTGCGGTTGCGGGCGATTCCGGAGGGCAGGACGACCTGCCGGGCGCAGGGATTATTCGAGTTCCAGTTCGAGCTCCCGCCGGAATTCGTCGAGCGCGGCGTTTTTGCTGCGCAGGTGGGCGAGCTTGTCTTCCGGTTTGACGGGACGGATGGCGCTCCGGTCTTCCTTTACTTCGATGTCGAATACGACCGTTCCTTCCAGCCCCGCGATGTCGTGCAGCAGGGAGAGCAGCTCTTTCTGATGCTGGACGATGTCGTCGCGCAGCAGTTCGGTAGATACGGTTGTGCGGATGACATTGCCATGGACGGTCATGCCTGCGAACGCGGTAGCGAACCGGGGGCGGTTGCGTCCCAGTTCCACAATGAAAGCCTCCTTTGCAGCCGTTATCTTCCGCTCGCTGTCGGGGTCTGCGGCCTGTACGGTTCTTGTTGACGCCGGTATTCCTTCGGCGGTTTTCTCTTTCGGTTGTCCTCCTTTCAGGATGCTGTTGATGGATACGCCCGAAAGCGACCTTCCTGTTTGCTTTGGAGAGGTAGCGGACGGTCGTTCCTGCGGGGAGGGCGTGTCATGGGATGACGGGTCGCTTCGTTCCGGTGCTGCGGTATAGTTGGCGGTGTCGGCATTTCCTGTCTGCGGCGCAGCATGTGCGGACGGAGCCTGCGTTTTCGTAAGAGGAGTCGGGGAGGGGGTAGCAGGCCTGTGCGTCTGCATCGGGCGGGACGTTCCGGGCACCGGACCGTTCGTCGGGCCTGTCGTTGGGCCGGAATAGGGTGCGGTGCGGAGAGGAGCCGGCGTTGCGTCGGCGAACGTGTGTCCCCCTGCTGCCGGTGTCGGCGCGGCGACCGGTGCGGGACTGTCCGCGAGCGGGGGGAGCTGGGGTGCGTCAGGTTCCAGGCTGTTTTTTTTTTGCCCCATGCCGCAGAGCTTCATCAGTCCCAGTTCGACGTGCAGCCGCGTGTTCGTCGCATTGCGCAGGGTGGCATCCACGCTGTTCATCAGCGCCACCGCGTCGAACAGGAATGCCGTGTCGAGCCGGGCGCTTTGTGTCTTGTACCGTTCGAGCAGCGTACCCGTGGCTTCGAGCAGGGGGGCCGTCGCCGCGTCCTTGCACATGAGCAGGTCGCGCAGATGGGCGGCAAGC
Organism: Candidatus Tidjanibacter gallistercoris; assembly: GCA_019114205.1. Lineage (GTDB taxonomy): Bacteria > Bacteroidota > Bacteroidia > Bacteroidales > Rikenellaceae > Tidjanibacter > Tidjanibacter gallistercoris. Next base: position 9,295 of record DXFY01000066.1, read on the forward strand.
CCGCCCGTAAAGGTCTGGGCCGAAAACCCTTTGCGCAACACCTCGTCCAGCAGCAGCAGGGCCGAACGATAGTCGCCCGCTGCGGCGAGGTCGGTGATTTTGAAGTAGGTGTCGTAATCGAGTACGTTCAGCGTGCGGGCCACCGCGCGGAAATCGAGCGATGTACCGCAGAAGGCTACCGCCTTGTCGAACATGCTGAGCGCGTCGCGCATGCCGCCGTCCGCTTTCGCCGCAATCAGGTGCAGCGATTCGTCGTCGTAGGCGATGCCCTCCCTACCGGCGATGTATTTCAGGTAGGCCACTCCGTCCTCCACACGGATGCGGTTGAAGTCGTATATCTGGCACCGCGAGAGGATGGTGGGGATGATTTTGTGCTTTTCCGTCGTGGCGAGGATGAAGATGGCGTGTGCGGGGGGTTCTTCCAGCGTCTTGAGGAATGCGTTGAAAGCGGCCTGCGAAAGCATGTGCACCTCGTCGATGATATAAACGCTGTACCGGCCTATCTGGGGCGGAACGCGCACCTGTTCGGTCAGCGTACGGATATCGTCTACCGAGTTGTTCGATGCGGCATCCAGCTCGTGGATGTTGAAGCTGCGCCCCTCATCGAAGGCGCGGCAGGATTCGCATTCGCCGCAGGCTTCGTTTCCCTGCAGGTCGAGGCAGTTGATGGTCTTGGCGAAGATGCGTGCGCAGGTGGTCTTGCCGACGCCGCGGGGACCGCAGAACAGATAGGCATGGGCGAGCTGTCCGCGTGCGATGGCATTCCGGAGCGTGGAGGTTATATGCGACTGGCCGACCACCGATTCGAAGGTGGCGGGTCTGTATTTTCGGGCTGAAACGATGAAATTGTCCATACGGAGAGCGGTAATGCGGCAGGAGGGCAATCCTGCCGTCCATACAAAGGTACGAAAAAAACACGGAATACATTCCCGCTTCTTCCGACAGCCGCGGGAGGGCGGAGAACCGTCGGAAAGCCGCCGCTCCCGGCGAATGTATGGGGGCGCGGAAAGCGGCAAGCCGACGGGGTTACCTGTATTCGATGCCGATGATTTCGTACTCGTACCGGTATCCGTGCAGGGTGAGGTAATCCTTTGCCTCGAATGTGTAGGGCAGGTCGTAGGTCGTGATTCCCGCCGGAAGCATGACCGTATCCTCCTTTATCTTGTCGTTCTTCGTCGGATTGCCCTCCGCATCGTGGTGGCGCCGCCAGATGATGTAGTGGCAGGCGGCGGAATATTGAACGGAACCTGTTCCGTGCATGCTTCGTCCAATATGCCGTTATTTCGTTTCGTATACCCAGAGTTCGGCGTTTATGCGCTGCAGTTCGCGTCTGCGGGTTTCCACGACGGTACGGTCGGTAGAAGAGCAGGCGCTGACGAGCGTTCTGCCCTGTCCGAAATCGACTTTCCGGTAGTTCGCGCTGCCTATTCCGAGCGGGTCGCGGGCTATCAGCCTGTCGGCATTCTCCGGTTCGGAAAATACACCTGCGACGAGATGGTATTCCGGACTCCGCGCGGACGGCCCGGCGGCGTACTCTTCGGCTCGGCGCTTGATTTTGTCGGCGATTGCCGTATCGTTTCCTTCCGCGGAAGACGAGGGCATCTCCGGAACGGTCTCCGTGAGGGCCGGAACCCGGTCTGCGGCATTCGCGGGGCCGGAAGCCGCTTCGCCGGCGGCGGCGAGTTCCTCTTCTATTTCGCCCGTTACGACGGGAGCTATCGTGCTTTCGCCGCGGGATGCGGCACCTTCGTTCGCTTCTTCGGCGATGAGCGCGGCATCGGGTGCGGTACGGGCTCCGGTCTTCCTTTCGGCGAAGTCGCTCAACGTGATGACGGCGGCCAGTACGAGGGCTGCGACCGCTAACACGCCGGCACCGACGAGCGCTTTTTTCCAAAAGGCAGTGCGGGGCTTTACGGCGACCGGTTCCGTCCCCTGCGGATTGAGCAGGTCATGGAGTTCCGCCGCCGGATAAAACGTATTCCCGCGCAGAACGCCTACGCCGCCGATTTCCCGGATACCGTCGTTCCGTGCGCCGTGCGCGAGCCATGCCTCGTAGCCGGGCATGTCGCCTGCGGAAGGGTAGGACGGGTTCGTTTTCGGGGTGAATACCACCCTGTTGTGCGGGGGGCGAAGCGAACGGCCGGAAAGGAACTGCGCCGGTACCCGTTCCACACGGAGTGCGCCTATTCCCGGCAGGTTGATGCCCCTGCCTGCCGCGAGCGTGTCGAATATGGTTTTCTCAATGGCATTCATGTCCGGTCGGTCGCTGCCGGGGCGATATACCCCGAAGTTACGTATCCGCCTTCCCGCTGCTGTACGACCGGATGTTCGCTCCTGTAGCCGTGGGGGGGCAGAAAGCGCATTACCTTCTTTTTCCGTGCGGTTCGTTTTTCCGGTTTTTGCCGTTCTGTACCGAGGCCTCGCGTTTTGCGGCGAGGGCCTGTACCTCCGCGAGCGGGGGAGGCGTCTGTTTGTGTTTGAGGGAGTATGCTACAAGTACGATGCCGGCGATGATGAAGGGGATGCTCAGCCACTGCCCCATGTTGAAAAACATCGTGGCTTCGAAATCGACCTGGTCGTTCTTCACGTATTCGATGAGGAATCGCGACAGGAAGATGCCGATGAGTCCGACGCCGAACAGCATGCCCGGATAGCGCCGTCCCGCATCCTTCCGGTAGTAGAGGAAGCACAGTACGGCGAATACGACGAGGTATGCGAGGGCTTCGTATATCTGGGTTGGATGGCTGGGCGGGCTGTACACCGGGTCGGCGCCGTTCATCCATGCACCTATGTTTTCGATGAATCGGAATCCCCACGGCCTGTCGGTCGGATGGCCGTATATTTCGTGGTTGAAAAGGTTGCCGAGCCGGACGAACGCTCCCCCTACCGCAACGGGAATCATCACCCGGTCGAGCGACCAGAGGTAGGGCATTCTGTTCTTTCGCGAGAAGAGCCACAGGCCGATGAGCAGGCCGACGGCTGCCCCGTGGCTCGCCATGCCTCCGTCGCGGAAGGCGAGGATTTTGACCGGATTGGCCAGGTAGTACTCCGGTTCGTAGAACAGGCAGTGGCCGAGGCGGGCGCCTATGATGGTCGCCAGGGCGCCGTAGATGAATATCGAATCGGCGAGCTTCGAGGGAAGTCCTTCCCGTTTGCAGAACTGTACGAAGAAAAAGGCGCCCAAGCCGATGGCGACGGCCCACATGAGGCCGTACCACCGTATGTCGAGCGAACCTATCTTGATGAAGGTCGGGTTGAAGTGCCAGACTACCGTCAGAAAATGATTGTACATGTTGTTTCGGTTGGTTACGAACTGACCGCGCCCCGTCCGGACGCAGCCTTCACAATGTCAAAGATAGGAACAAAATCCGTTTCGCACCAACATTGTCGGCGATTTGTTCGCCGCGCCGCGCCGCACGTGTTGTCGGCCGGAGCGCCGGCGGAGGTGCGGCGTCTGCTGGAATATTTGCCGCCGCGGGTAATGATATTGTGAAAATCACTATCTTTGTGGGAGTTGGAAGAGCAATTCGTTTTCAGTTACTAAAATTTTCAGTATGAAGAAATTCTGCAAGAATTATTGTGTGTTGCCGGTCGTGCTGTTGGCGCTCGTCGTATCGGGATACGGCTGCGTGGACCGAGGGTACGACCTGAACAACATCGACGGGAGCGGCGACATTTGCGTGGGAGATGTCATCACCACGCCTCCGGTAACGGCGTACATGACGTTCGAGGGCCTTCTCGGAGGAATGTCCGAGGTCGAAAGGATATTGGAGGAGAACGGTCTTTCCCTCGAAGACATCGGTCTGGTGGATATGTATATCGCCGAGGAGACGTTCCTCGCGAATCTACCGCTGGATATTCCGCTGATTCCGGAAGGCATGCTCGATTCGTTCGTCACGGACGGCGACGACAGGGTGGAGCTGCTGCTGAACATCGAGAGCACGTTGCCGCTTGCATTCGATTTCAGGCTCGTATTTACGGATGCGGCCGGCAATACGGTGACCGCGTTCGATAATATTTCCATCGAGAGGGCTCCCCAGGGCGAGACCTACGGGGCCGAGGAACGGCGGGATATCACCGATGCGGTCAGCCGGCTGTCCGAAATCACGAATGTCGAGGCGGTATTGCTGCGCACCGATGCGGACAAGGTGCGGTTCCTGCTCGACAACTACATCGAACTGGAAGTACGGCTCGAAAAAACGGGCGGCATCAGGTTGCCCCTGAACTAAAATAACCCGAACCATGAAGCACATGAAAAAACGTTTTCTGGCTCTCGTTCTGACGGCGGCGACCGTTTGCGGAGCTTCTGCACAGCAATACAGAACCTCTTATTTCATGGAGGGTTCGACCATGCGGGGATACCTCAATCCGGCCCTCCGTCCCGACCGGGGGTACGTGTATATCCCCGTGCTCGGTACGACCTCGTTCAATTTCAATTCCAATGCGCTCACCTTCAAAACGCTGTTCTATCCGGTCGGGAATGACGGCAGACTGGTGTCGCTGCTCGACGACCGGGTGACATGGCACGACATAGAACCCAATCTGAAACCCATGAACAAGGTAGGGTTCGACCTGCACATGACGCTTCTCGGCGCCGGATTCTATACGGGCCGGGATTTCTGGACCATCGAAATGGGGCTCGATGTGGAGGGCGGTTTCCATCTTCCGAAAAGTTTCGTGGAGTTCGTCAAACTCGGTTCCCAGTCCAGTGCATATTCCATGGGCGGACTGATGGCTGGTGCGGATGCCGTCATGAACATTTCGGCGGGATACTCGCGCCGTATCAATGACGAACTTACTGTCGGCGGCCGTGTGAATTTCAAGGGCGGCATCGCCCGCGCCAACATGAACTACGACCGGCTCGACGTAACGCTCAGCGGCGAGAAGTGGGCCGTCGATGCAGGAGGAAGCCTCGCATTGAGCCTGAACGGACTCGATGTGCCCACCGATGCGGAAGGATATGTGGATATGAACAGTCTGGATGTCGGGAACCTCGCTTCCAATATACGCGGTTTCGCCGGTTTCGGCATGACGTTCGACATCGGCGCCGAATACGTATGGTTGGAACGCTTCAAGTTTTCGGCCGCCATTCTGAATCTCGGCTTCATGAACTGGAGCGAGAAACATAGCTTCGTGGGACGTTCCGAAGCGTCGTACGACTTCGTGGGCATGCGGTACGAATACGACCCGGAGGCGGGCAGTTGGGAATCCGCCGGAGGAGGCGATTTCGATTTCGAGGAGTTCGCCCGGTTCAGGGAGACGACCGGCAAAACGCGGTCGAAAATGTATCCCGGTTTCGTGCTCGGTGCCGAATACGACATATTCGGGAACAACCTGCTCGGTACGGGGGCGCTGTTCACGCACCGGAAGAACGAGTATTACAGTCGGACGGAAGTCTCCCTTTCGGCTACGGTGCGTCCTATCGAATGGTTCACGGCATCGCTCAATTATTCGATAGGAAACTACAAGAACATAGGCGACAACTTTTTCAATTCGTTCGGTTTCGCCTTCAATTTCCATACGGGATGGATTAACTTCTTCGCAGGCACGGACTTCCTGATGTTCCGGTTCAACCCGCAGGGCATCCCCGTCGGACAGAAGGTGGTCAACGTGTCCGTGGGGCTTTCGGTGCCGCTCGGACCGTCGCCCTGCCCTCGTCACGGAAAGTGCTGACGGAGGCGGAAAATACCATGTTTGAGGGATAGGAAAGGGGGATGCCGGGTAAAGGTGTCCCCCTTTCCGTCCTTGTTCGTTCTGCGGTATTGCGGATGTTGCTAAGCCGCACGGAGTGCCTTTCGGTACTGCATGGCCGGCAGCGCACGAAAATTGCCCGTTTTGTTTGTTATTTAAAAAACAATGGGATACCTTTGTCACCCGTAACTATTTGTAGGTATAGGCGGGGCGGCGGCCCGCTGTTCCGGAACATACAAACACAAAAATAACATATTCGTTCTATGGCCAACATCTTTACTTCATCTATCGGCAAGAAGCTGATTATGAGTATTACGGGAGCATTCCTCATTCTGTTCCTGACCTTCCACATGATTATGAACGGGGCGCTGGTCTTCTCCGACGAGGCGTACGATGCCATCGTGAACTTTCTCGGCGCCAACTGGTACGCACTCGTGGGTACCGTCATTCTCGCGGCCGGCGTGGTGTTCCATTTCGTGTACGCCATCATCCTGACCGTCGGCAACCTCCGTGCGCGCGGCAAGGTGCGCTATGCCGAAACCAAACGTGAACGGGGCGTGGAGTGGGCTTCAAAGAACATGTTCGTCCTCGGTCTCATCGTTCTCGGCGGACTGTTGCTCCACCTGTTCAACTTCTGGTACAACATGCAGTGGACCGAAATCGTCGGCGCCCACGTGAACAGCCTCGGCTACGGCCCGAAGGAGGGCGCGGATATAGTACGGTACGTCTTCTCGCATATCGGCTACGTCATCGCCTATATCGTATGGCTCGTGGCGCTCTGGTTCCACCTGACGCACGGCATGTGGAGCATGATGCAGACCGTGGGCTGGAACAGCAAGGTGTGGATGAAACGGCTCAAATGCATTTCTTACATCCTTTCGACGCTTATCGTCGGCTGTTTCATGCTGATTGTAATCATCCTGTACGTACAGGGCCTGATGTAGTTTTACAAAACGCTGAATAATAAAAAAGCAAGATATGACAAAGATAGAATCCCATGTGCCGCAGGGCCCCATTACCGAGAAATGGAGCAAGCATAAGGCCGACATCAAGGTGGTCAGCCCGGCCAACAAGCGTAAACTCGA
>DXFY01000067.1 GCA_019114205.1 Candidatus Tidjanibacter gallistercoris
TAATATGAGAAGTCGCGTAACAAATATACGCTATTTTTCGATAACAACAAATATTGCCGCAAATAAACATCGCTCCTCGCCATCGCGTTACCGCATGCGCATCCCTTCCGCCAGAAAAGGCAACCTTCGGATGTCCCATTATTGAAAACGGTAACCGACACGCAAATACGGAGCGACCGCAATACGGGCGGAACGACAAATGGCGCAGGGATGTCCCAAACAAATATCCGTACGGCCTTCCGAAAAAAATATTAATTTTGTTCCGTTGCTACCCGAAATTCAAAACAGTCACCAAATGGATATATTGAGAGTCGAAAACGTCACCAAACGTTTCGCCAACCACACCGCCCTCGACGACGTGTCGCTCGCCATACCGCGCGGTTCGGTTTACGGTCTGCTGGGCCCCAACGGTGCGGGCAAGACTACGCTCATCAGAATCATCAACCGCATCACCGCTCCCGACAGCGGCAGGGTACTGCTCGACGGACGGGAACTCGCTCCGGAAGACGTTTACAAGATAGGCTACCTGCCCGAAGAACGCGGGCTTTACAAACAGATGAAGGTGGGCGAACAGGCCATCTATTTCGCCCAGCTCAAAGGACTCCCGCGCAGGGAAGCGACCGCCCGACTGAAGGTATGGTTCAAAAAGTTCGGCATCGAATACTGGTGGGACAAGAAAGTCAGCGAACTGAGCAAGGGTATGGCGCAGAAGGTACAGTTCATCGTCACCGTGCTGCATGAACCCGAACTGCTCATTTTCGACGAACCTTTCAGCGGTTTCGACCCCATCAACGCCAACCTGCTGAAGGAGGAGATTCTCGCACTCCGGGACAAGGGGGCGACGGTCATTTTCTCGACGCACAACATGGCATCGGTCGAGGAGCTGTGCGACCACATCACGCTCATCAACAAGTCGCACAACATCCTCAGCGGCCGCCTCGACGACATCCGCCACGAACACGGTACGAACATCTTCGAGGTGGAATTCCGCGGCGACCGCGAAGAGCTGAAGGCGCTCCTCTCGCCACGATTCACGATACTGGAAACGGAAGGCGAAGACGCGCTCCGCAATTCGCTCAAGATACATCTGACCGAACACGACCAAATACGGAATCTGGTAACCGCCATCAATTCCGCAGTGGAAATCCGTTCCTTCAGGGAAATCATTCCCAGCATGAACGACATATTCATCAAGGCCGTCGGCGGCCAGCTTTAAGGAGGGAAAGACAATGGGAAAAATAGGACTTATCGCACGCAGGGAATTCAACGAACGCGTACGCAAGAAAAGTTTTATCATCACCACCATCCTGATGCCCCTGTGCATGGTCGGCATCATCGTACTGATGGCATGGCTGATGACGCGCGAGAGCGACGAGGAACGCAAAATCATCGTCGTGGACGAAAGCGGCATCGTGGCTCCGCGCCTCGCCGATGAAGGCAACATCCGCTACCGGCAGGCCGACCGGCCACTCGACCGGATACGGGAAGAGGCTCCGGAAGGCATCTTCGGCATTCTGGTCATCGGCGGGGACATCATGACCAATCCGCGGGCCGTGCAACTCTACACATACGAATCCTCGACGGTGGCGATTGAAGAATCCATCTCCGGACAGATACGCAAAATCGTGGAGAACGAAAAGCTCAAGGCTTACGACATCGACAACCTGGACGCGATACTCGAAGAGGTCAAGACGCCCATCGTCATCCAGACGAAGGAGATTACCGAATCGGGCGAAACGCGGGATTCGTCGAGTACTTTGGCCCTTGCCGCGGCCTACGTCTTCGGCCTGCTGATATACATGTTCGTCTTCTTCTACGGTACGATGGTCATGCAGGGCGTCATCGAAGAGAAAAGCAACAAGGTGCTGGAGCTAATCGTCTCTTCCGTCCGGCCGTTCCAACTGATGATGGGCAAAATCCTCGGCATCGCGTCCGTGGCCCTCACGCAACTGCTCATCTGGGTGGTGTTCATCGCCGTGGCGGGCGGCGCGGCCATGAACTATTTCGCCGGCGACGCGATGGAGGCGGCCGCAGCCATGAATGCGGGCGGCGCCATGCCGGTCGATATGAGCAGCATGAACATGGACGAGATGGCCATCCTCAGCCGGCTGACCGACCTGCGGTACATCCTGACCATGGTCATAGGCTTCATCGTCTACTTCATCGGCGGTTACCTGCTCTATGCCGCCATGTTCGCCGCAGTGGGCAGCGCCGTGGACAACGAGAAGGATACCCAGAACCTGCAAATGCCCATCACCATACCGCTCATCCTCGCCATCGTGGTCATGGTCAGCGCCATGCAGGACCCCAACAGCCAGATGGCCTTCTGGTTCAGCATGATTCCGTTCACCTCGCCCGTCATCATGATGGCACGCCTGCCCTACGGCGTTCCCGTGTGGGAGGTAGCCGTTTCGGCCGGTCTGCTCTACCTGACGTTCGTCGGCATGGTTTGGCTGGCGGGAAAAATATACCGCGTGGGCATCTTCATGTACGGCAAGAAACCGTCGTTCAGGGAGCTGTTCAAATGGGTCAGGTACAAATACTGACGTTTCACCCGCCGCACCGTACAGGCTTACCCCTTCGCATCGTATCTTCGATACGGCGGCAGGAAAGGTACGGATTTTGCCCTCCGGCAGTAAGGAACGAAACACGCATTAACCGATAAATTTCCAGACCAATGAAAAAATTGCTCATTCTGACAGGAATCGTGATGCTCGCATTCGGGTGCACGGGACCGCAAGGACCTCCCGGCCCCCAGGGCCCTCAGGGAGATGGTTCGCAAACCTTCACGCTGACCTACAAGCTGGCCTCGGCCGACTGGGTGAAGAACACCGATACCGCCGGCAACTTCATCGGCTGGTGGCACGAAATCCAGTTGCCCGAACTGAGCACCTACGTATACGAGTACGGCATGTACAACGCCTACCTGTGGGACGGCAATGTACAGGTACCGCTTCCCGTGATTGTCTACAACGAAACCGACAATACGTTGTGGGAAAAGAAAATCTCCTGCGACTTCGCGGTCGGCTCGGTCGCCGTGTACTATCAGGAGAACGACTTCCAAAACGAAGGTTACCGTCCGGAAGACATGACCTTCCGCATACACCTCGTCTGGTAAATCCCGGCTGCGGACGGAAACGCTCCGATTCGCCGGCCCGAGGCGGCAAATATGAATATCGAAGACGGAAAGCGACAGTCGTTTCCCGTCTTCGATTTATTTTTCCCCGCCGCATATTGTCTTCCGGAAGGGATGGCCCGGCTTCGGATGCATGCATCCGAAGCGCCTCTTCCGCGGACGGTCCGGTCACAAAAACCCCGCTTTTATCCTGTCGCTGCAACCGAAACGAATCACCGAAGAAGAACCATATATATTGAGTTGCACCGTCGGAAATTATGCGTTATTTTTGCACCCGTTTATCATGCTGCTATCCGGCAGCGCTAAAAACCAAATGCAATGAAAAGACTGTTTTCGATTTGTACCGCATGCCTCGCCCTGCTGGCGACCGCATGCGACGGAAGCGGAAAAGAAAGCGGAACGAACGGCGCCATCGCCGTCGAAAACCGGGAGTCCCTGCAACAGACTCTTGGGGCGAAAGATACGGCAGCCGAAGCCATTCGCTTCCATGCAGCGGATGCCTGGTCGGCATCCGTGACCGAAAAGGACGGTGCCGCTGCGCCGGAATGGATAACCGTCACCCCGGCGGGCGCCGACGAGGCGGGAGACTATACGCTCGAAATCGCTCTCGCGCAGAACGACACCGAAGCCGACAGGACGGCGGTCGTCACCATCGCCTGCATGGGCGAAAACGTATCGGCAACGCTGGCGCAGAAGCAAGCCGGAGCGACACCCGACCCCGCCCCTGACCCCGTACCTACGGACAAGACACTGGTCAGGAGCATCCGAAACGAATTCGAAACGGACAACGGCACCGAAATCATATTCGACTACGACTCTGAAGGACGTATCGTGAAAATAACCTCCGACAGTTATGGCGAGGACGACGGGACGAATGAAATCTCCGTATCCTATTCCGGAAACGACGTTACGCTCAGGATGGAATCCACCTGGGAAGGAGAGGAAGCGGAACCCATGCCGAACCCCACCGCGAGCATAGGCGGCAAAATGGTGCAGGAAGCCACCGCGACGCTCGACGAAAACGGTTATGTAGCATCCGTCTCCGCCACATCGACGTATTACGACGAATCCGGAGCCATTCACGAACAGGAAGAAACGCGCATGACCGCAACGTACGACAACGGCCGACTCGCAACGGTACGCACGGAAGAAAATATTTCCCGCGAGGGAGATACGGCACACACGTACGTATACGAATACGCATGCTCGTGGACGAACGGCAACATGACGGCCGTGGATTACCGTTACAGCGGAACGGGCGATGCAACCGGCGGTATCGACGGAACCGCCACGTACGACACGTCCGTACGGAATGACGAATCGATGAGCATCGACCTCAACTACGTCGTATGTTCCGCCGAGAGTTTCGCGCTCATAGACGAATTCGGATTCTCCATCCTCGGACTGTTCGGACAGCGGAGTGCCAACATGTTCGCAAGCACGCACGAGACCGACAAGAACAACTCCCAGTACGAAAACACCAGCAACTATTCGTACGAAAAGGACGACTTGGGACGCATCGTCAAAATCACGGTAACCGACCCGTCCCTGCCGGACGACGGAGACATCTACACCGTCACCTACATGGACTAACACGCAGCGGTTGCCTTCCGCGGAAAAGCCGCATCGGTACAGTCCCTTTCTGGAACCGAACGACTGCCGGAAAGGGACTTTCCATTCCTTCCGGTACGTTCGGTGGAACCTGAAAACGCATCCCCGCAGAAGCGGGCTAACAAGACACCCGGCCGGTAAACCGAATCCGGGGCCGACCGAAGTGTCCGCCCTCTGAAGGTACGGTACGTCCTTCCGCCGGCAGTTCTCCAGCATACCCCGCAGGCCGATACGGGAAGCGGCGGAACCGATGGTTCCGCCGCCCTCTTTTAAAGAACCGGTTGCCTGTCGTCAGATAAGACCTTTCTCTTTCTTCTCCCGCACGGCACGGAGCATGTCGTCCGTCATGGATTTCATGTCCCACTTCGGCTTCCACCCCCATTCTTCGCGGGCGCAGGAATCGTCGAGGCTGTCGGGCCAACTGCGTGCGATGGACTCTTTCACCGGGTCGATGTCGTAGGTCATGGTGAATCCGGGCACGGCCTTGCGGAGTTCGGCATACAGCATCTCCGGAGTAAAGCTCATGGAGGTCACATTGAAACTGTTGCGGTGCACCAGTTTCGCCGGGTCGGCTTCCATAAGTTGCACGCACGCGTCCAGCGCATCGGGCATGTACATCATATCCATATAGACATCCCCCGGTATCGGGCACACGTACGACCCTTTCTTGACCGCCTCGTAATAAATCTCGACGGCATAATCGGTGGTACCGCCGCCCGGAAGCGTTACGTTGGAAATAAGACCGGGGAAACGGACACTGCGCGTATCCACGCCGAAACGCTTGTGGTAGTAGTCGCCGAGCAATTCGCCCGTCACCTTGCACACGCCGTAAATGGTGGTCGGCCGCATCACCGTATCCTGCGGCGTCTTCTCCTTGGGCGAATTGGGCCCGAAAGCGCCGATTGAGCTCGGAGTAAACAGCGCACAGTTGTGTTCGCGCGCTATTTCGAGCGAATTCATCAGGGCCCCCATGTTGATTTGCCATGCCTTCTGCGTATTGGCCTCGCCTACGGCAGAGAGCAGCGCCACGAGGTTGAATATGGAATCCACCTTGTACTTCCTGACCGTTTCGGCATACGCATCGCCGTCGAGCGCATTAAGCTGTACGAACGGCCCGTCGGCCCCCAGTACGGGACAGTCGCGCATGTCGGTAGCCACCACATTGTCGTTGCCGTACACGCTCCGCAACTTCATTGTAAGCTCGGAACCGATTTGGCCGCCGGCCCCGATGATAAGAATTTTTTTCATTTGACGTTTTCGTATTTTAAACTTCGTCCCCCCTCCATGGACGGACAAATACCGTAATATCCATCATTCACCGTCCCTGTCCCGCTCTTCCGCTTCCCTGACGAGCCCCAGAGAGAGCGCCACGAAATAGACGACCACGACGGCCTGAACGACCGCCACGCCCCATGTCAGGAAAGTACGTACCGGAATCATCCATACGAGCAATACCAAATCCAGTACGAACAGCACCGTCAGCAGTACAATCACCCTGCGTAGTTTCCCGAATCTGTCCATCGTCACAATTTTGGCCCAAAATTAACAATAATTCTTACGTTTTATTACCGACCCGTCGAAAAAGCGCAGGGCTGCCGGCTCCGTCCGCCGCCGCCCGGATACGAAGGAAACGAACCGCCGGACGACCGCCGCCGTACCCTTTCCGCGAACCTCCTCCGGCAAAACAAAACCTGCCCCTCCCCGCCGGAAACATCCCTTATTTACGGCAACGGAACGACGGAACGGTGCATTCTCCGGCAGAAACTCCCGACCGCCGTACAAAAACATGCCGCAATCTGCGCGTGCATTATTGGAAAATTGGAAAATGATAACTACTTTTGTCCCGCTCGCAGGGAATACCCGCGGCAACCATGCTGTTGTAGCTCAGTGGTAGAGCACTTCCTTGGTAAGGAAGAGGTCACGAGTTCAATCCTCGTCAACAGCTCAAAGATTCGAAAACTGCCCAAAACAGTGTGAGGAAATAAGAGAGCCGTTCACGTTTACCTGTGAGCGGCTTTCTTATTGAAGAACGTGTATCGCACACGGCGATTCCCAAACCTCCGGCAGCCCCGGCAGCAGCATCGGAGCAAGAACGAGCCTGCCGACTGCACGGATTGCATCATGCAGCGCTGCATCGTGCAGCCGCACAGCAAGTGTCCATAGGGTACGGCTCAGGCACCTTTCTTTCCGCGCCGTGCGAACATCCGGACGAATACCTTCACGATTTCCGTTACGGCGAGCGGCAGAACCGACAGACCGATAACCCAAGCCCACTGTACACCGTCGAGGTCCGCCACGTGGAAAATACCCTTCAGGGCAGGAATCTCCAATACCGCCCACATCATGGCGGAAACGATGACGAACGCCCCTGTCAGGTACTTGTTTCCGAACATTCCCCGGAATGCGGAATGAATATCCGACCGAATGCAGAATACCAGTACGAGCTGGGTAAAGGCCACGACGGCGAACGTCATGGTTCGGGCGACTTCGATGCTCTCGCGAATGCCTATCCGGTAGGCGGTCAGGGAAAGGGCGCCGACCATGATACCCTGCAACAGAATTCGCAGGACGAAAGTCCCGGTCATGATGCCCCGACGCGAGTCGAGCGGTTTGCGCCGCATGATATCGGGCTCAGCAGCGTCCACGCTGAGCGCCAGTGCGGGAAGGCTGTCCGTCACGAGGTTAATCCAGAGAATATGTATCGGGAGCAGCGGAGTCACCCAGTTGAAAAGCACCGCCACGAACAGGACGAGCACTTCCCCGATATTGGTCGATACGAGGAACTGTATCGCCTTAAGCACATTGTCGTATATCCGACGGCCTTCTTCGACCGCCGTAACGATGGTCGAAAAGTTGTCGTCGGCCAGCACCACATCCGCTGCTTCCTTCGCCACGTCCGTTCCCGTAATCCCCATCGCCACTCCGATGTCGGCCAGTTTCAGCGCCGGAGCGTCGTTCACCCCGTCGCCGGTCATGGCGACCACCTTGCCGTCCTTCTGAAAAGCCTTCACGATACGTACCTTATGTTCCGGAGAAACGCGTGCACAGACCGCCACATGCTCTATTTCCGACTGCAGCCGTTCGTCCGTCATACCGTCGAGTTCGAGCCCGGTGAGGGCTATATCGCCCTCCTGCCGGATACCGAGCGCATCGGCAATCGCCACAGCGGTAATCCTGTGGTCGCCGGTAATCATCACCGGTTTGATACCGGCCTCGCGGCATCGTACCACGGCGTTGCGTACCCCGACGCGCGGCGGGTCTATCATCCCCAGCATGCCGACGAACACCAGTTCCCGCTCCACAGCAGCGGGCGATACTTCGGCCGGCAGTTCCGGAAGCTCCTTCATGGCGACGGCGAGTACGCGCAGGGCCTTGCGAGCCATCTCCGCATTCGCGGCCGCGATACGCTCCCGGTCGTCATCGTCAAGAGCACGTATCCTACCGTTTTCGTACATACCGCCGCAGGCGGCCAGCACTTCGTCGAGGCCTCCCTTGACGGCTACAAACACCTCCTTTCCCTTCCGGTGGAGCGTGCTCATCATCTTGCGTTCCGAGTCGAAAGGAATCTCGGCAATCCGCGGATACCCGGCGTCGAGCTTTTCCTTGTCGATACCGACACGCAGCCCCAAATCGAGCATGGCCGTTTCGGTAGGGTCACCTTCGGCACGACGTTTTCCTTCCCTGACGGTGAATGCGGCATCGTTCGCCAGCACGGAAATCGTTACGGGCAGTTCGAACTCTCCGCTCCGCAGGCCGGCTGCATCCTCTCCTTCCGCTGCGAAAAACCGGCCGTCGTACCAGAGTTCCACGACCGTCATGCGATTCTGGGTAAGGGTTCCCGTCTTGTCCGTACAAATCACCTGCGTGCTCCCCAGCGTTTCGACCGAGGGGAGCTTGCGCACGATGGCATTCTTTCGGGCAAGTCGCTGCACGCCGACAGCCAGCACGATGGTGGATACCGCCGGCAGTCCTTCCGGAATCGCGGCGGCCGCAAGGCTCACCGCCGTCATGAACATTTCCAGCACGGGACGGCCGTACAACAACCCGATGATGAAAATCGCTGCGCAGATGACGACGGCTCCGATAGCCAACACCCTGCCGAGTTTGTCGAGTCTTTTCTGCAACGGCGTCTGCATGTCGGGCACCGACTGTATCATCGAGGCGATTTTCCCCACTTCGGACGACATGCCCGTAGCAGTCACGATACCCTTTCCGCGGCCGTAAACGATGCTGCTCGATGCAAAGACCATATTGTCCCTGTCGCCGAGCACCGCTTCGCCCGCAACCGGCCGGACGAACTTTTCTTCGGGTACCGATTCGCCCGTCAGGGCCGCCTCCTGTACCTTGAGATTCACCGCCTCGGTCAGGCGCATGTCAGCCGGAACGGAATCTCCCGTTTCGAGCACCACGAGGTCGCCCGGCACCAGCTCCTGCGACTCGACAACACGCATCCGACCGTCGCGTACCACCTTGCTGTGGGGCGCAGACATGCGTTCCAACGCATCGAGCGACTTCTCCGCCCTGGCTTCCTGAAACACGCCGATACAGGCATTCAATACCACGATGCCGAGGATAATCACCGCATCCGTAAAACCTTCGCCGTGCATGTACCCCACGACACCGGAGATGACCGCCGCCACGAGCAGGACGATAATCATGAAACTCCTGAACTGTGCGAAGAACTTCACGAGAAGACTTTTACGCTTCGCCCTGCGAAATTCGTTGCGTCCGTATTCCGTCAGACGTTTCCGCGCCTCCTCCCCGGACAGACCGCGCACCGTATCGGTACCCAACATTTCGGCGGTCTCCTCAGCCGTAGCATTGTAATACGGTTCCTGTGACATATACCTCTATATTGCCTTTTCATCCGCCCCCCTTTACGGGGCCGCCGGAACGACATGCAAATTGCCTGCCTGTCATTCCCCTCCCGGTCGGCACCGGCTGCAAAGCGACAGCGGATTCCTCTGCCGCAGAAGGTCTGGCGAACGGACAACATGTTCCGGCAGCCTCAATCATGGAAATCGTTACGAACAAAAAAGCGGGTACCCGCAGGTACCCGCCGTTCCGCACCGCAAGCGGTGGTATTGTCAAAAGAAAAGGCTCAGACCGACTGCCCACGTATTCTTTACGGGGCTGTCCTTGCCGGCAATCCAATACGAACCGTCGATTCTTACCGGACCTACCGAAGCGCCGAGACCTACCGTAGCATAGCTTCCGCCGATGGATTTCTTATCGCCGTAATGATAACCGGCACGAAGGAATCCGTGTTTGAGGAAATTGTATTCGAGACCGAGCGCTGCAATGAACGAAGCGTCGTTCGAAGGCATGAAGGTGTAACCGAGGTCGAGCGCTGCGAGAAGCTTGTGGTTCTCGGAGAAGGGCATGTCAATCGAACCGCCCAGGCGTGCATATGCAGGCATGGCGATGGGATTCGACGGAACCGAAATGTCGAGCTTCGTACCTACGTTGCTGACGTTC
Source organism: Candidatus Tidjanibacter gallistercoris (assembly GCA_019114205.1). GTDB lineage: Bacteria > Bacteroidota > Bacteroidia > Bacteroidales > Rikenellaceae > Tidjanibacter > Tidjanibacter gallistercoris. The sequence goes on from DXFY01000067.1 coordinate 10,226, forward strand.
AGGCCCACGGCCCAAGTCGAACCGTAGAAGGACTCGATGGTGTTTTCATAGTAGAAGCCCAGGTCGAACGCGAAAGCATTGCCGGCCTTGAAAGCATCGCTGTCGAACTTCGTATAGTCCGAACGGATGTACCGCGCCGTAAGGGAGATGGCGAAGTTGTCCACAATCCTGCGGGTATAACCGATGCTGACGGCCATGTCGTTGGGACGTACCGATTCGCCCAGGGTACCGTCCCCTCCTGCGATGATGCTCTTCGGGCCGTTGAAGTAACGGAAACCGAGCGAGAAGCCGTTGTTCTCATCGAGGTTGAAGTAACCGCCTACGGCATGGGTGGCCACTCCTTTGTTAAAATCGGGCATGACGGGATTGTATGAATACCCGAAGCCCATCCTTTTCTCACTGAGCAGGTTGGAAGCAGCGTTGCCGAAAATTCCGAAAGGATTGTCGTTCACCGCCGTAGTTGCCATACCCATACCGGCCGCACGAGGGTCTGCACTGTTAAGCAGAGAAGATGCCGCGCCGGTCGGACCGTCGTTCTGAGCCGATACGGTTGCGGAAATGCCGCAGAAAAGAGCCGTACAGATTGCTCCGAGCAAGATTTTTTTACTCATAGTCAGAGATTTAGATTAATATAATTCGCTTCAGTTAATGACATGATGTGTAAGTCACAATAGACAAAAATAGTAATTTTTCCTTAACTTGTCTAAACAACGTACAAAAATACTCGAAAACAGGAAACGCCCCGGAAAACAGCCCCCGGTGCCGAACGGACGATAACGGCGCCGGATATCGGAAAACGACTGAAAGCGACACAAATGAGACCAGAACACGACGCTATGTCACAATGGAAAAAACATATTTCGGACGCTTCGTACAACACTGAACGTCCGAAAATAACACATGCCGTTACTTTATAGGTAACGGCATACGGCCTGCAGGCCCTTCCGGGGGCGTTTTGAGGATTTCGGAAAAACGGGGATGCGCAGACGGCATCCGCAGGCAACAGTGCGAATGCGGAGGGGGGGACGGGAATGCGGCCCGTCGGGCAGTAGCATGGGAAAGGCATGCCGGAAGGAGCGGAAGATGTTCCCGGCGTGTATGGAACGCGGTGCCGTATGAGGCCCTGCGGTTATGTCATGGAAGCGGCACGCAAGGGTGCCAGGGGGATGCCGGATTCGGTATCCCCTTCGTATTGCGATTGGAGCGTGTTACGGCCGGCCGGATTCGGACGGTGTTTTCCGTTTCGCCTTTCTCTTTACGAACGATATGACTGCCCGGTTGGCATCGTCGATGCGGTCGTCGCGGAACGGTTTGAGGTAGGTTTCCGTGACCGCGATGGAAGAGTGCCCCATGGCTTCCGAGATGATACCGGGATGGATTTCGCAGTAGTAAGCCATCGTGGCCCATGTATGGCGAATCGTATAGGTACTGATGGGGGTGGCGCCTCCCAGGTATTCCCGCAGGGCAGCCAGGCGTCGGTTGAAGCTGCGCAGCGCCCGCTGGTATTCGCGGTAGGCCTCCTCGGTTCCTTCGGGGCTGGACAGGAATGAAAATAGATAGGGCGAATCGGCATTTCGGTTCGCTACCTTGTCGATGAGCCGACGGGCTTCGGGCGTCAGTATTACGGTGAGCTGCCGGCCCGTCTTGCGGCGCCGGTACCTTAATATATTGTCCTGTATGTCCGACCTGTGCAGGTAGGCGAGGTCCACGAACGGGATGCCGCGCAGCAGGAACATCAGCCGGAGCATGTTTCTCGTATATTCCAGCCCGGCGGGCAGGGCGTTCTCCCTTTTTTCGCCTGTACCGAGCAGGCCACCCATATCCGCAGCATCGAGAGCCTTTTTCCGTTGGGAGGACACACCCGTGTGCACGTGTCGGAAAAGGCGGGGAACATAGGCGGCGGAACCTTCCTCGACGGCCCGGTTGTACGTGGCCCGCACCACTTTCATGTAGGTGGATACCGTATTCCAGCTGCATTTGCGTTCGCGCAGGTGTATTTCGAAGCCCTTCAGCAGTGCCGGCGTGAGCTTAGCGAAGGGAATGTCCCTGCGGCGGACGAATAGTTCGAATGCGTTGTACGCACTCCGGTACACGTGGGCGGTTCCCCATTGGCCGTTCGATTCAAGTTCCTGTATGATAGATGATAACATCTGCAATAATGATTTCTGTTCCATAATGCGGTTTGTTTTGGTCGAATATGTCGTTCCGCTCCGATTCGGAAAAATCGGGGCCCGTTGATTGTTCTTGCGTGTGAGAAAAAACAGTGATAATTTTGTGCGGTTGCAAAAAACAATTATATTTGCGTTGTATTATGTGCCGTTACCTATAAAGTAACGGAAAAACGGACGGAAGTATTGAGTGACGGAACAAGGCCACATTATCTTTTTTAAAATTTATAAATTTTAATTCTTTGTGTCATGAACAAAAAATTTCTAAGCGTCCTTTTGTGCGGGGCTATCATGTCCGGTTCTACGGGGGTGTTCACATCCTGTAAGAACTACGACAGCGACATCGCAAGCCTGGACGAACGCGTAACAGCAGTCGAAAAATCGGTCAGCGAGCTGAAAGCACAAATCAGCGGCGGAGCCGTCATCACGGACGTACAGTCCACCGCGAACGGCGTTACCGTGACATTGAGCAACGGCAAAACGTTCGAACTCACGAACGGCAAGGATGGAGCGAACGGCTCGAACGGTCAGGATGGCAAACCGGGTTCGGTCGTAACCATCGGCGACAACGGAAACTGGTTCATCGACGGTGTCGATACGGGCAAACCATCTCAGGGAGAAAAGGGTGACAAAGGTGACCAGGGCGACCCCGGAACTCCAGGAACTCCAGGCGGTAACGGCAACAAGGGAGATAAAGGCGATACCATATATTATTATCCCGGCACCGAAGGCGAAGAATCCGGTTTCTGGGTGAAAGTAACACGCGACGGTGCAACGGGCAACGAAACGAAAGAGGTAACGACGGACTCCTGGATGCCGACCGGCACCGTAACCGCCGTATGGGATACGGAAGAAGGATACCTCATTCTCAACAATGTGGAAGGTTCCGAAGAAGCCATCCGCATCCAGCTTTTCAGCACGTTGCAGTCGCTGGCATTCGTACCGCAGGTCATCGACACGAAACTGGGCATGGGCGTCATCGATTTCTATACGATTACCAAGGACAACGCCTTCGTCGCTTCCAACACGGCGCTGGCAACGTACCGCCTGAACCCGACCAATGCGAAGGTTTCCGACATCGAATGGTCGTTCATCGACCGCACGGTAGCAACCCGCGTGGCAGGCGATAACTACACACTGCTCGCCATCGACGGCGAACCGGAAGTGCTTGCAGGCAGCGTGAATTTCAATGTCATCGCCGAAGACGACCTGTCCGACCTGAAAGCCGACCAGGAAGCCATCGTAGCCCTCCGGGCGGTAGATACTGATGATGCGGAAATCGTATCCGACTACGCAGCGGTAAAGGTTACCGAGTTGACGGATTTCGCCATCATCAATAAAGAAAAGCTGAAATACGACGAGGACAACAACGTGGATTACACCGAATCCCTCCCCGTAGTCGAACTCAGCACGACCCTTCCCGCTATCGGTGCAACAGCTGATGCATACTTCAAATACGACGAGTCGAAAGACCTCCACGATGTCGTAGAAACGTGGGCAGAGGAGATAAGCAAAGTCCTCACCGATGCTTCCGTGCGTTTCACTCCCGTTTACGCATTCGAGAAAGTAGACAAATACCTCGGTACGGACGGTGCTACCGACCAGCAGCAGTTCGTAACCCTCGACGAGGAAACGGGCATCGTGACCGTAAACAAGGAATGGCTCGCACAGGGTACCGCAGCAGTAGGCCGTACCCCCGTATTCAAGGTAACGTCGCTCGTGAACAACACCGCGATAGCTTCCGCCTACATCAAACTCGAAATCACCAAAGAAGCCGTTTCCCAGGAGGAGAAAGAAGACTTCGAAAAGACCTGGAACGTCAATCAGGGCGTTGCTATCGAATACAGCGACATCGACCCGACTCTCGGATTCACCGAGAAGTACTCCTGGGCTACGTTCAATGCCGAAATCCTCGACGTACTCGGAATAACGCCGGATGAATTCATGAATCGGTACGACATAGCAAACTATACCATCGTTCCGAACAACGGCACGGTAACAGGCGTAACGATAACCTCCAACGTGGTGGACGGAACCACCGAGACGGAAATCGCAAACATCCATATCAAAAATACGGCAGCATTCGGCGCGAAGACTTTCACGCTTACCTATCCTGCAAAGAACAATTATCAGGACCCGAACATCGTCATCACGATTGCATACACCATCGAGCATGACGACAGCCACATGCCTGCACTCAACCCCGACTACCTCCTCGCAGGTACGACCAATACGGTACAGGTAAAGGGCCGGGAAGTAAACGACACCTGGAAGCTGAATGCAGCGATGAAAGAATTCTGCAAAGACTACCTCAACAATTACGATGTAACGGCGGGCAACCATACCGACCTGTATTTCCGCTTCAAAGACAACCAACCCGTAACCGGCGTTGCCATCACGGGCTCGAACTGGAGCGACCAGGAAATCGCACTGACTACTCCGCTGACACAGAACGAAGATGCGAGAACTTACGAGGTCGAAATGGTCGCTAAGTGCGTCAACGGCGAACTTTGCACGAAGGCATTCATCGTACGCTTCGTAAGGCCGTTCAATGCTACGATAGACGCAACAGTCCTCAAGACGCTCACCGCAACAGCGGATACCGAAGACATAGCCAAACTGGTGGTCATCAGGGATACGGACAACCGGGTGGTATATGAAAACGGCGCACTGACGACGCTCGGCACGCAGACGTACAAGCTGAATGCCTCGACGCTGACCTTCGCCTATTCGATAGACTACACCAACGACAGCGAAGCATCGTTCGGCGGCGGCCTGACTATCGACGCAACCAACGGAATGCTGACGTGGCTCAACCAGGGAGGCGACCTGCAAACCGACAAAAAAGCCACTTCCGTAGCCGTCATCACGATACCCGACTTGGCCGATATCAAGGCGACCGGTACGATAACCGTGCTTTCTACCGCGAACAGCAAAGAATAACGGTAAAAAGACTGTTCCCCGAATAGTCTGGTTTCAGGATTATTAATTGCAGGAAGGGAAGGCTCCGACGGGGCCTTCCCTTTTTGTCGTCCGTGTCCGGAACCGCAGCACAGAGCAGCACGTTACAGTGCAGGGCAGCGCCCCGGCCGCAGGACAACGGCCGCAAGGATGCCGCCTGCCGTACCGCCACTCGTACCGTCCCACGCTGCCCGTTGTTCTGCCCTGCATACCATCCCGCGCACTGCCTCTGTACCATCCCTCATGCTGCCTTGCGTACCGTCCCCCGCGTTATCTTACGCAGCGCCCCCATATTATCGCTCCCGTGCTGCCCTGCGCACCACCCGACAAAACGCAGCGGGAACCCTGTCGGGGCTCCCGCTGCATGCGTATCCGTCCGGAGCAGTGTCCGGACTATTGCAGTCCGTAGGCGTACATCTTCACGTCCGCAGCCGTTATCGTATCGTCGCACAGAATGACGAGCCGTTCCACCACATTGCGCAGCTCTCGGATATTGCCCGTCCACGGCAGCTTCTTCAGCTCGTCCAGCGCACGGTGCTCTATCTTCTTGACCGGCACGTTGTATTCGCCGCAGATGACTTCGAGAAAATGGTCCACCAATATCGGAATGTCGTCGATTCGCTCGGCCAGCGTCGGTACATGAATGACGATAACGCTCAGCCGGTGGAACAGGTCTTCACGGAAATTTCCATGCGTTATTTCACTGGGAATATCCTTGTTCGTAGCAGCCAGCACACGGACGTTCACGTCTATGTCGCGGTCGCTGCCCACGCGCGTTATCTTACGCTCCTGCAAAACGCGCAGTACTTTTGCCTGCGCCGGAAGGGACATGTCCCCTATCTCGTCCAGGAACAGCGTTCCGTTATGAGCCTGCTCGAACTTTCCCTTGCGCTGCTTGATGGCCGATGTGAAGGCTCCCTTCTCGTGCCCGAACAGTTCGCTCTCGATGAGCTCGGAAGGGATGGCTGCACAGTTCACTTCGACGAAAGGGCCGTCGCGGCGGCGGCTCTTTTCATGGAGCCACCGCGCCACGAGTTCTTTGCCCGTTCCGTTAGCGCCCATGATGAGTACCCGCGCATCGGTCGGCGCCACCTTGTCGATAAGTCGGTTCAAATGCATGACGGGGGCCGATTCACCTACGATTCGTCCCACCCGGAACGCACCTGCACGCACCTTGCACACCGGTACCGCCTCTTCGACGGGCGGTACGGGGGCGTCGGCCACCTCCGCAGCAGCGGCGCCCGGCGTTTTGGCAAGCCCTTTCTTTATGGCATCCAGCAGCCTGTTCATGTTCACGGGTTTCGTGATGAAATCCACGGCACCCTGCTGCATGGCAAGCACGGCGCTTTCGGGGCTGCTGTCATGGGACAGTCTTATCCACGGTGTGGAAGTTCTCAGCGGGGAATCCGGTTGGCCGCACAGCAACAAGTCGAAATTCCTATGCGCATAGGCGGTCATCCCGGCAATGGTGTCTTCGGCGACTTCTACCGCATGGCCCTCATACTCCAAACGCTCTTTCAGAGTATTGCGCATGCTGCGCGAAGGATCTATTACCAGAATATTGGCCATAGTCGGAGGTTAAAATGTTACGGTAAAATTTGATTTCCCCAAAAAATCACACTAACTTTGTACAAAGTTAAGTAATTAGTTTTTCTTGTCAAAAGACATGCTGTTTTTTTTCTCTTACCTATCAGCATTTTTGACCTTCATATTTCACATATTTTACCGGACAGGCCCCCTGAAAGGGCACGGACCGGGCGCTATCGTGAAAAGGGGGCCGAGTCTTGCGGCATGCGACGACTGAACACCTTTTATGGAAAAGAACTACAATATCTATCGGAAAAACCTGCAACTGCCCGAATACGGCAGGCACATCCACCAAATGGTGGACAACCTCATGGCCATCGAAGACCGCGAGGAGCGCAACCGCAAGGCCCGCGTGGTAATAAACGTCATGGGGAACCTCAACCCGCTGCTGCGCGACACCCCGGAGTTCACCCACAAGCTCTGGGACCACATGTTCCTCATGTCGGATTTCAAACTGGACGTGGACTCGCCCTACCCGATACCCACCTCCATGACGCTCACGCCCGTGCCGCGGCGCATGGAATACCCCGACGACAAGGTGGGGCTGAAACACTACGGCAAGTATGTAAAGAGAGTCATCCGTTCGCTCGAAGGAGTGGAAGACCAGGAGGCGGTCCAGGAAGTTCTCGGCGACATCGCGCGGTACATGCGCACCAAAAGTTACGAATACAACCAGGAGCATCCCAACAACGAGGCCATCATCAAGGACATAAAGAAAATGTCGGACTACCGCATCAGCGTGGACGAAGATGCCCTGAGCCTCATCAAGAGCGAATACAAACAGGCCCCCGTCCGCAACAAAAAGCCGATGTACGCCAACAAGAAGAACGGCAAGAACAACAAGGGGCCGCAGCGGCACGGCTTCCAGAAATAAACGTCCGGGCCACGGCGCCGCGTAATACGGCGCCCCTTTTTACGTTTTCATATCAATCAGGTTATCTTTGCATATCAAACCGACACGTATGAAAAACAATCCATGGCTCCCCGCACTGGCCGCATGCGCCGCACTGCTGGCCGCATCCTGCGACCGCGACAGGGCGAGCGTTACCGGGCGCATCGCAGGGCCCGACCGGCACACGGTCGTGCTCGAACGGATAACGGCCGCGGGCGCCGTATCGGTGGACTCCGCCGCCACCGACCGCAAGGGCAACTTCCGCTTCCGCATCGACCTTCCCGACTGCGGGACGACCTTTTACAACCTGAAGATAGGCAGTGACCGGATTCCGCTGTTCGTCTCGCCGGGCGAGAAGATTACGATTTCGTCCATGTACGGCAACCCGAACAACTACGTACTGCGGGGGTCTCGCGAATCGATGCTCGTCAAGGAACTGAACGACATGATGAATGCCGGCGTCGCGAGGCTCGATTCCCTCTCGCAGCTCATCTCCTCCCCGACCACGGACGCGCCCCGGCGGAAGGAATACATCCGGCAGTACGGCAGGGAATACAGCCGCCTGAAACGGGAACAAATCAAGTTCATCGTGACCAATTGCGGTACGCTGGCCGCGCTGTACGGCCTCTACCAGCGCCTGCCCGATGACAAGACGCTCTTCAACGGCGAATCGGACATCATCTATTACAGGCTGGTCGCCGACTCCGTAGCCAAATACTACCCCGACTCCCCCTACCTGGCGGCTCTCCGGCAACAGGTCGACCGAAGCGATGCGAACGAGGAACTGGCACGCATGGTCAGCGAAAGCATCTGCAATCCGGCGCCCTTTCCCGATATCGCACTGCCGGACATGTACGGCGAAATACGCAGGCTGTCCTCCGTCCGGGGAAAGGTCATCCTGCTCGATTTCTGGTCGGCCTCCCTACCGGCATCGGCCCTCTACAATGCCGAACTAAAGGAAGTGTACGACGCTTTTGCCGACCGGGGGTTCGAAATATACCAGGTAGGAACGGACACCGACCGGCAGGTATGGATAAACGCCGTCCAGCAGCAGGCGCTGCCGTGGATTTCGGTATGCGACTTCAAGGGACTGGAGGGCATCGCACCGCGGGTGTACAATGTCGGCAAAGTGCCCGCCAACTACCTGATAGATGGGCAGGGAGAAATCGTGGGACGCGACGTGCCGATGGAAAAACTCCGGACCGAGGTAGGCCGGCTGGTCGGAAAACTCAAATAACGCGGGCATGTACTACTTTGCATCGGACATGCATCTCGGCCTGGGCCCCGCAGCGGAATCGCGCAGACGCGAAAGGCTGCTGATACGGTGGCTGTGCGAGGTATCGGCCGATGCCGAAGGCATCTTCATCGTCGGCGACCTGTTCGACTTCTGGTACGAATACCGGCGCGTGGTACCGAAAGGCTTCACTCGCCTGCTGGGTACGCTGTCCGAACTGACCGACCGCGGAACCGAAATACATTTCTTCAAGGGCAACCACGACATGTGGGCCTACGACTACCTCGCGACGGAATGCGGCGTGACCGTTCACGACGGACCGCTCGAAACCGTCCTGCACGGGAAACGGGTATTCATCACCCACGGAGACGACATCACCGCCCGCGAGCACGGCCTCCCGACGCGGCTGATGAACCGAACGTTCCGGTCGCCGGTCGTACGGTGGCTCTTCTCGCACCTGCTGCATCCCGATGCCGCGCTGCGCTTCGGGCACGGATGGTCGTCGCACAGCAGGAAATCCAAAGCCGTCGCGCACCGTTTCCTTGCCGAAGAGGAGCCCATGGTACGCTACGCCCGCCGGTACGCTGCTGCCGAACCCGTAGACTACTTCGTTTTCGGACACAACCACTGCGCCGAAATTTATCCGCTGGGGAACGGCTCCACCGCCGTATTCCTCGGCGAATGGATAGAACATCCCACCTATGCGGCGCTCGGTGCGGAAGGCACGATACGCCTCGAAAGGTATTCTCCCTCCGAAACCGCCGGCAACGGACAGGAGCGGTAAAGAGCGAGGGAATGCACTGCGGCATTCCCTCGCTCTTTATTACCCCGAACGGAACCGTCATTCCGCCATTTTCCCCTTTATATAAGCATCGATGGCTGCCGCGGCCCTGCGGCCCGCCCCCATGGCGAGGATTACGGTCGCCGCCCCGGTCACGGCATCGCCCCCGGCGAATACGCCCTCCCGTGTGGTAGCTCCCTCCTCGTTCGCTATCAGTCCGCCCCAGCGTGTGGTCTGGAGCCCTTCGGTCGTGGAGGCAATCAACGGATTCGGAGAGGTACCCAACGACATGATGACGGTATCGCACGGTATCTCGAATTCCGAACCCGGTACCGCTTTCGGCGACCGGCGTCCCGATTCGTCGGGTTCGCCCAACTCCATGCGGATGCAGCGCACACCGCGCACCCAGCCCTCCTCGGTGCCGAGTATCTCCAACGGATTGGCGAGCATCACGAACTGCACGCCCTCCTCCTTGGCATGATGCACCTCTTCCAGACGGGCCGGAAGTTCCGCTTCCGAACGGCGGTAAACGATGTAGGCGTCCGCCCCCAGCCGCTTGGCCGTGCGCACGGCATCCATGGCGACATTGCCGCCGCCTACGACCACCGTCCGCGCGCCCACGTATACGGGCGTGTCGGAATCCGCGAGGTAGGCTTTCATCAGGTTGTTGCGCGTCAGGAACTCGTTGGCCGAGAGTACGCCGTTCAGGTTCTCGCCCGGAATCCCCATAAACTTGGGCAGGCCGGCTCCCGAACCGATGAAAACCGCCTCGAACCCTTCGTCGCACATCAGTCCGTCGATGGTGACCGTCCTTCCGACAATGGTGTCGGTCTCGAACCGGACACCCAACGCCTTCACCTTCTCTATTTCCCGTGCCACCACCTTGTCCTTAGGCAGACGGAATTCCGGGATACCGTACTGGAGCACGCCGCCGAGTTTGTGCAGCGCCTCGAACACCGTGACTTCATACCCTAACTTGGCCAGGTCCGCCGCACACGCCAGTCCCGAAGGGCCGCTGCCGATTACGGCCACCTTGTGGCCGTTAGACGCTGTCGCCGCATGCGCTCCGCTGCCGTGGTCGAGCTCCCAGTCGCCGACGAACCGCTCCAGCTTGCCAATGGCCACCGGCTCGCCCTTGATGCCGAGCACGCAGGCACCTTCACATTGCGCCTCCTGCGGACATACGCGGCCGCATACGGAAGGCAGCGAAGAGTCTGCGGCGATGACCGCCGCAGCTCCGGCCATATCGCCGGCCAGTACTTTAGCGATAAAATCGGGTATCTTTACCGAAACCGGACAGTGCGCCACGCACTGCGGTTTTTTGCAGTTCAGACAGCGCGAGGCTTCGAGCTGCGCCTCGCTCAGGTCGTAACCGTAACAAACTTCGTCGAAATTCGTAGCCCTTATTTTCGGGTCCTGTTCCCGTACCGGGACACGAGGAATCTTGTTAGCCATATTCTTTTTACGATATATTTATTGCGGGACGCCCCGCCGTTCATTCAAATCCCAGCCCGCTGCCGTGCGGTACGCATGCGGGCAGCCTATTCGCCCCGTCCGATGCGGCAGCGGTGGTCCGCCTCGACCTCCTTGGACTTGTACATCCTCTGACGGCGCATGGCCTCGTCGAAGTCTATCAGCGAAGCATCGAACTCCGGACCGTCCACGCATGCGAACTTCATCTTCCCGCCGATGCTCACGCGGCAGGCGCCGCACATGCCCGTCCCGTCTATCATCAGCGTATTGAGGCTGGCGATAGTCCGGATGCCGTACTCGCGGGCGGCCTGTGCCACGAACTTCATCATTATCATCGGTCCGATGGTCACTATCTCGTCGTAACGCTTGCCGCGGTTGTCAATCAAGTCTTTCATCAGGGCAGTGACATTGCCGTGGAAACCCGCGCTCCCGTCGTCGGTGGAGAGGTAAAGGTTCCCGGACACCCGGCGCAGTTCGTCCGTGATAATCAGCATTTCGCTGCTGCGCGCACCCACGATTACGTCCGCATCGATGCCGTGTTCGTGCAGCCACTTCACCTGCGGATAGACCGGTGCGGCACCCACCCCCCCGGCAATGAACAGGAATTTGCGGGTACTGAGCGCCTCCGCGTCCTCATGGATGAACTCCGATGCCTGACCGAGCGGCCCGGCGAAATCGGCCAGGCCGCTCCCTTCCCCGACAGCCACAATCTTGCGCGTGGAAGCGCCGACAGCCTGAATCACGATGCTGACCGTTCCTTTCTCCCTGTCGTAATCGGCGACCGTCAGCGGAATGCGCTCCCCGTCGTCGGTTCCCCGGACGATGACGAACTGTCCCGGCTGCGCCGCCTTGGCTACGCGCGGGGCTTCGACATTCATCAGCCAGATGTCCGGCGCAAGCAGCCTTTTTTCAACTATCCTGAACATAATTTCGTATTTGGTTTATTTCCTCCTTTTCAAAAAAACGCGCCGCCGTCCCGGTCAATAGGCCTCGGCTCCGAGCCGTACTTCCCGGAACGGCCGCATGGGGTCGTTCACCACGAACGACATGCCTCCCGCGACTCTTCCGTAAGCCTCCTCGCTCACGGTCAGCGTCACGGGCACCGACAGTGCCGCTCCCGGAGCGATGACCGTACCCGGTTCGAGGGGGCACGACGTATCGCGCCGCAGCGACACGCTGCGTATTATCAGGTCGCTCTGCCCGACATTCGACAGTACCACTTCGACCTCGAGGACGCTGCCCGGCTGCACATCGCCGAAATCGCGGTTCATGGGCGATACTTCGCAGCGGGCGGCCCGTGCAGCATCCGTCCCGCTGAAATCGTCCACGGCGATGGCATTCGCCGTAAACGGCAGACCGGCCTGTTCGCCGTCCACCGAAACCAGCACCCGGTCGGTGAGCAGTCCGTACGCCTCCCCGCCTTCGGTCAGGTCGTAGGTAAAGGTCACGAGCCCTTTTTCACCGGGCGCCAACCGCTCCGGAGCAGCTATGCGCAACTTCCCGCTGCCGTAAACCGGCGTCACCGCGAGGGCGACCGTACGGTCCGACGTGTTCGCCATGCCGACCGCAACGGACTTCGCCGCTCCGTTTTCCACATAACCGAACGCGGCATGCATCGCCTCCGCCCGTACGCCGCCCGCCACCTCGAAGGGATAGTCCTCCTCAACAGTACGCGGACGCCCTATGACGCTCCCTTTTACCGTCAGCAGGTTGCGGTTGCCTCCGCTGCTGTATACCGTAACGCTCTTCGAGAAACGACCGGAATAGCGTTCCGGGTCGAACACCACGTCCACCGTACCCTGCCCGCCCGGAAGCACCGGCTCCCGGCTGTAATCGACCGCCGTACATCCGCAGTCTACCCTGATGCGCGTGACGACCGCCGGCTCCGTTCCCGTGTTGGTAAAGGTGAAACGATGGCTGACCTTGCCGTCCACCTCGCGCAGCGTACCGAAATCCCATTCGTACGCATCGAACACGAGCGCGGAAGTAGTGTTCTGCGCACGCCCCGCCAGACAGACCAGCACCGCGGCCGCCAACAATCCCAACCTCTTTCCGATACCGTACATCTTTATAAAAATAAGACGCCGCAAAGCTATAAAATATTAACGTAAAGAAGAACGCCCGCTGCACGAAGGAAGCGCATTTCGCGCTTCGGGCTTCCGTTCCGGTACCCGCACGGTACCGGACAGACGTTCCGCCGGAGTGTCCGCACCTACACCCTCCTTTCCGCTATATACTGATTGACAATATATTCGAACAAATGATTCCCGAACCGGATGCAGTTTTCCAAAAAAATTTTGCACAAACAAATATTTGCTATATATTTGCATCCCGAAACGGGAAGGTTGCGGTACGCAAACGAACGGCGCCTCTCTTTTCGACAAGACATATTCCTCAATAGCTCAGTTGGTTAGAGCACCTGACTGTTAATCAGGGGGTCCCAGGTTCAAGTCCTGGTTGAGGAGCCGGGAGCGGACGACACGAGTCGTCCGCTTTTGTTTTTACAATAGATAGAACCTCAACGAGCTGCCACCTGCGAACGGTGTCGGTCCGCCATGAACCGGCCGGGACAGCGATGCCGGTCGGTCGTGCTCTTTTCCTCTTTTCCCTTCTGTCTGCTCCCCGCAGTGGGAAACCGTACACGGCAATACGCCGCAATGAAAATTCGTCCCGAATGCATACGTACGCACTTTCCGAATCCCGCCTGCCGCATAAAGGCGAAAAGAAGAACCGCCCTTAATCCCCAAAATCAGGTATCCGCCTCCCGCCGCATGCATAGTTTTTAGTAATAAATGCCGTCAATATCCCCACAAATAGGAATTGCCGCCCCCGACGGGAGCCGATATTTTTGCACCGGAATTCAAAAACAGCTCCTCAATGAAAATACATACGCTCATCTGCTTTCTTTTGCTGACGATTCCGTTCGCGGAATCGAAAGCCCAAACGAGGACATACACCATTTCGGGGACGGTGGTGGACTCGCTTTCGTCCGAGCCCCTGCCCGGCGTTTACGTCATGGCAGGCAACAAGGGCGGACAGACCAACGGCAACGGTCGTTACGTCATCAAGAACGTCCCCGCAGGGAAGGTCTCCCTGAAGACCATGTATTACTCGTCCTATCCCACGGTTACCCGCGAACTGGAACTCTCGCGCGATACGACCGCAAATTTCGTGCTCGCCGAACAAATATTCAACATCAACGAAGTGGTGGTGACGGGTACGAGAACGGAAAAACGACTCGCCGAGGCCCCCGTACTCACGACCGTCATCGGGGAAAGGGATATCGAAAAGGCCGGTTCGGTGTCCATGCTCGAATCGCTTCAGGACAACATCCCCGGCATCGTCATTTCGCCCAACGCGATGGGCAACAACATGCGTATCAAGGGCCTCAACAGCCGGTACATCCTGATGCTCGTCGACGGCGAACGCCTCGTATCGGAAGGGGCGGGCGGCAATGTCAATCTCGACCAAATCGATGTGAACAACATCGAACGCATCGAGATGATAAACGGCGCCGCCTCGGCGCTCTACGGCTCCAATGCCGTGGGAGCGGTCATCAACATCATCACCAAAAAACCGGTGCACAAATTCGAAGCGGACGCCAACGCATCCTGGGCGAGCCACAATACGTGGCGGACACGCGTGAGCGCGGGAACGAATCTCAAGAAATTCTCGGCACGCGTGAGCGGCTTCCGCAACTCCTCGGACGGTTTCGGCGCCGACGGAGACGGTGCATATGCGGCCGCCTACGAAGATTACGGAGCGACGCTCAACGCCGGGTACCGTCCCACGGACCGGTCCGACGTAAACATAGTGGGACGTTTCTTCAGCCATGAAACGTTCAATCCGGCCGGCAGCATGAACGTTTCGCATGCCCTGGCGCACAACCTATCGCTGGGAGCGAACGGCGGCCTCATCTCCGCAGACAAGCGCAACAGCATGCGGCTCAGCGTGAACTTCGACAAATATTTCGACTACGAGGTACTCGAAAAGAAGAACAACGCGAAGAACAAGGACAACACGTCGAGCTACATCTCCGCACGGTTCATAGACACCTTCACCCCCACGAAGAAATGGGAGCTCATCGGCGGACTGGAATACAATCACGAAGAGAATTTCGCCACCTCCACGCTGGGTTCCACTCCCACCACGAAAACGCTCGACGATGCCAACGTCTTCGCCCAGGCGGAATACGAAATCCTGAAGAATTTCGACGCAGTGGCCGGCGCACGCTATACCTACAACAACCAGTTCGGTTCGGCCTTTACGCCCAAACTGTCGCTCATGTACGAAGTGGCCGAATGGCGCTTCAGGGGCGGTGTGGGTACGGCGTTCCGCGCACCGAGCATCAAGGAACTCTATTACGATTTCGACCACCAGGGTATGTTCTGGGTGTACGGCAATCCCGACCTGAAGGCGGAGAAAGGGCTCTACTCTTCGCTGTCGGCGGAATACACCGAAGGATTGCTCAACGTCTCGGTATCGGCCTACTACAACAACATCAACAACAAAATTACCCAGTACGACGTAATCAACGCGGCGGGAGGCAACGAGAAATACTATAAGAACGTGAGCAGCGCCACCCTGCGCGGCATCGACGTCACGTTCTCCTATCTCTTTTCCAAGCAGCTTGCAGTAAGGGCCAACTACAGTTACTGCGATGCGGTGGACAACTCCACGGGACTTCAGCTCGAAGACAACGTGAAGCACAGCGGTACCGTCTCCCTCACCTGGAACGGACGCATCGCCCGCAGTCCCTTCTCGCTTCAGATAGCAGGCCGCATGAACTCCCCGAAACTTTACCAGCAGGTGGTCACGGGCAGCGACGGCGAGGAAACGGTCTCGATGGAGCAATCGGACCCGTACTCGATTTGGAAAATCGTACTGGTCAAACCGTTCCGCATCAAGAAGCACACCATCGAGGTGACCTTCAAGGTGGACAACCTGTTCAACTTCCGCGAAGCCTCGTTCGTGGACCCCGGCCGTCAGTTCCTTATCGGCATACGATACGCATTCAAATAGCGAATTTCAATAATCAAAAACAATGATAGCAATGAAAAAGGTAGTTTATTTCATGGCGGTTGCGGCAGCAATATGCGCACTGTCATCCTGTTCCAAGGAAAAAGGCGAAGGTACGGGCGAAGGAGGAAACGTCCTGGAAGCTTCGGTAGACGCAACGGAAAGCGGTGTATGGCAATACTTCTCGTTCGCCGAAGGCAAGGTGGTCGGTTCGGGCAAGGAAGATGAAACCGACAATGCCGCTTGGGCCGCGCGTACCGACTGGGATATCGCCATCAACCGGTACAACATCCGTACCAACAGCGGCGAGGCTACAACGGCCGGAGCCAAAGGGGGCGTCTATACGTTCGACAGCAGCATTTCTTTCGATTCCGTTGCAGAAATACCTTCGGGAGCCACTTTCAATACCGACAAGGCGATAACCTCCGAGGGGATGAGCGGTACGACCACAACGGTAAAATCGGAAGCTACCGTCATCCTGTTCAAGACCGATGCCGAAGGCAACAAGGTGATGCCGCCTGTATACCTGCAGGCGCCCGTATATCTGTTCCGCACGGCGGACGGCGGCCATTATTATAAGGTACTGTTCACCCAGTATCAGGACGAAAACAAAGAGTCCGGACACGTAATATTCTCTTTTGCCGAAGTTAAATAGACGATTATTTGCTGCACGGATTGCGGTTACCGGAGGGATGCACGCTGTCGAAAGGGTACGGCATGCTCCCTTCGGTAAACGCGTTTAACACTATTCCCGACAATCGATATGAAGAAAAAGAAACTCCTGTATACCATCGGAAGCATTGTCGCGGCGGCAGCGGTCATCGCCTTGCTTTACTGCCGTTACGCTTCCGTAACGAGGATAGCGACCCTCAACTTCCCCGATTTCACCGTCGAGAAATTCATCCGCTCGAACGACAATTCTTTTATTAAAATCAAACCCATCGGGCTCGACGAAGCCGACAAGATAGCGAAATACGACATCGTCCTGGTACGCATCCATGGCAGCAGCCTCGACGGAACGCACCTGAACGCCATAAAAAAAGCGATTGCGAAAGGCGTGCCGGTTTATTCCACCGAAAGCGACAATCCGGAAATCAACTCGCTGTCGGGCCGCGAACTCGAATACATCGATGCGCTGATGGCCAACGGTTCGGTGCGGAACTACCGCAGCATGTTCAACTATCTGCGGAAGCATGTGGACCGCAAGGCCTTCTTCAACAAACCCTACGCGGAACCGATACCGATACCGGAAGACTACTACTTCCATCTGGGCGACGACCAGTTCTTCGCCACCTATGAAGCGTACCAGAAATTCTACGAGGAATCGGGACGCTACAAGGAGGGCGCTCCGCGCGTGGCGCTGCTTTCGGGCAACATCAACATGCAGAACTCCAACGAGGAGCACATGGCCGCCATCATCAATTCCCTCGAAGAACGCGGGCTGAACGTCTATCCCATCAATTCGTTCGGCATGAAGAAAATCGGCATGATACGGGCGGTGGCTCCGGATGTCATCATCAACCGTCCCCACGGCCGGCTCGTCATGGGCGGCGGCGAGAGCGGTACGCGGATGCTCCGGGAACTCAACGTGCCCATCCTCGCACCGGTCACCGTCAGCGACCTGTACGAAAACTGGCTGACCGACAAGCAGGGAATGGCATCGGGCGGCATGACCTCCATGAGCATCGTGATGCCCGAACTGGACGGTGCCGTCGCACCGTACGCCGTGGCCGCACAGTTCGAGCGCAACGGCATGAAGCTCTTCGACGCCATTCCCGTCCACACGGACAAATTCTGCAGCCTCGTGGAACACTATGCACGGCTGCACGCCATTCCCAACAAGGACAAGAAAGTCGCCATCTATTACTACAAGGGAGCCGGCAAGGGTGCCGTTTCGGCGGCCGACATCGAAGGCGTACAGTCGCTCTACAATACGTTGAAAGCGCTGCGCGATGCAGGATACGACGTTTCGGGACTTCCTGCCGACGCGGCGGCGCTCGAACGGATGATACAGACGCAGGGCTCCGTACTCGGCCCCTATGCACTCGGCGCATACGACGAATTTCTGAAGCACGGCAATCCGGAACTCGTCGATGTGGAGACCTTCACGGAATGGACTGAGGAAATCCTTCCCGAAAAGCTGCGCCAGGATATGCGCGACACGTACGGCGAGGCTCCGGGCGAATACATGGGCGTCGAGAAGGACGGCCGGAAATACATCGCCGTGGCGCGCATCGTGTTCGGCAACGTCGCCATTCTGCCGCAGCCGCTGCCGGCCGTCGGCGAGGACACGGAAAAAATCGTGCACGGCGTCGAAGGGGCTCCCGCCTATCCCTACGTAGCCTCCTATCTCTGGACGCGCAAGGGCTTCGGTGCGGACGCGCTCATCCATTTCGGGACGCACGGCAGCCTCGAATTCATTCCCGGCAAGCAGGTGGCCCTGTCGGATTACGACTGGACCGATGTACTCGTCGGAGACATGCCCCATTTCTACATCTACACCATCAACAATATCGGCGAAGGCATCATCGCCAAGCGACGCAGCTATGCCACGCTCGTGACGCATCTTACCGCACCGTTCATGCAGAGCGAACTGTACGACGAACTGAAAATCCTGAAAGACCGCATCCACCGCATCGAGAACATGGAGGAGGGCAGCGTGAAGCAGAACTACCGCGAAACCATCACGGAGATGGCAGCCCGGCAGAACATCCTCTCCGCGCTGGACATCGACTCCACGCGCACGATGACCGATGCCGACATCGACCGCGTACACATCTACCTCGAAGAGATAGACGGCGCCAAGGTGAACGACGGACTCTACACGCTCGGCGTACCGTACAGCGACGAGAACCTGCGCAATACGGCCCGTCTGATGAGCATCGACCCCATACGCTATTCGCTCGCCTCGCTCGATGCGGCGAAAGGGATAATCGACAACGACCGGCTCGACGACATCGCCTTCATCAACCACCGCTACGGAGCAGCCACCGAGGAGGCGATAGCGCGCGCACTCAACGGGGAAGACCCCGACCGGTTGCTGCGCCGGCTGGCCGGTGAGGAGGGGCTCGCCATGCTCGAAGCGGACGACGCGGCACAACGGCAGCGACAGGAAGCGATGATGCAAATGATGCGGACGATGGCCGCCGTCCCCGAAAAGAAACTGCCGCGCTTCCTCGACGAGCAGGGGAACATCATCCCCGCCGAGCCGCAGGAACAGGCTGCGGAAAATGCGGCCCAGCCGGCAGCCTCCATGATGGAGATGATGGCGCAGGCCACTCCCGCGGGGGTAGATGCGGGCAGCGAAGAACGCCGCGAGGAACGCATCCTTTCGGCACTGAAAACCCTTCGGGAAGCGCTTCAGGGCGTGAAGGGATATTATGCGGCGCTGAAGAACAGCACGGCCGCGGAACCGGCCGCACTCCTCAACGCCCTGAACGGCGGTTATGTGGAACCCTGTTCGGCGGGAGACCCCATCGTGAATCCGCAGGCCGTTCCCACCGGACGCAACTTCTACTCCATCAATCCGGAAACGACGCCTTCGGCCGAAGCGTGGAAAGTGGGCAAACGGCTGGCCGAAGACCTGCTCGCCGCCGAAATGACGGCCAACGGCAAATACCCCGAAAAGGTCAGCTTCACGCTGTGGTCCACCGACTTCATATCGAGCGAGGGAGCTACCATCGCACAGATATTCTACCTGCTGGGCGTGGAACCGATGCGCGACGGATTCGGTTATATCCGTTCGCTGCGGCTCATTCCCTCCGAACAGCTCGGCCGGCCGCGCATCGACGTGGTGGTCCAGACCTCCGGACAGCTTCGCGACATCGCCGCATCGCGGCTGAAACTCATCAACGACGCCATCGCCATGGCAGCCGAAGCACGCGACGAAGAATACGGCAACTACGTTCGGAAAGGGTTCGAGGATGCCGAACGCCTGCTGCTCGAAAAGGGATTCTCCCCAGTCGATGCACGCAAATATGCGGGCGAACGGATATTCGGCGGTCTGAACGGCAGCTATGGAACCGGCATCATGAGCCTCGTCGAGAAGGGCGACGCATGGGAAACGGAAGAAGAGATAGCACGTCAATACATCCACAATATGGGAGCCCTCTACTCCTCCAACGGTTCGGAGGCCTGGGGCGAAGCCCGCGAAGGCGTGTTCGAAGCAGCGCTGCTCAACACCTCGGTAGTGGTCCAGCCCCGTTCGAGCAACACGTGGGGACCGCTCAGTCTCGACCACGTGTACGAATTCATGGGCGGCATGTCGGCAGCGGTGCGGCATGTCACGGGCAACGACCCGACGGGATATTTCAACGATTTCCGCAATACGGGCCGCCCGAAGGTACAGGGCCTCAAGGAAGCCATCGGCGTGGAGACCAACTCGACGGTATTCAATCCGAAATACATCCGCGAAATGATGAAGGGCGAAGCGAGCAGCATGGAGACGTTCGCCGAGACCTTCCGCAACACGTACGGATGGAACGCCATGAAACCCTCGGCCATCGACCAGCACATCTGGAACAAATACTATGACGTGTACGTCGAGGACGCATACGACCTCGGACTGGAAAAGACCTTCTCCGAGAAGAATCCCTACGCCCTGCAGGAAATGACTGCGGTGATGCTCGAATCGGCCCGCAAGGGAATGTGGCACGCCACGGATGCACAGCTGCGCGAAGTGGCCGAGCTGCACACGCGCCTCGTCTCGGAACATGCGGCAGGATGCAGCGGATTCATCTGCGACAACGCCAAACTGCGCGACTTCATCGCATCCAAGGTAGACAAGGATGCGGCCGAGAGCTACAACAAAAACATAGATGCCGCACGGCAGATACAGCTCGAAGAGGTGAACGAAAACAACGTCGTTCTGCAAAAGGAGGAACAGCAGCTCGAACGCCGCAGGGATGCCCGCAGCGAAGAAGCGACGGCCGACCGCAGCAGTACGATATACTGGATAGCGGGCATCGTCGTCGGCCTCATCGTCGTATGGCTGATTGTACGTCGCAAACAGAACGGTAAGTAATGGAATTGTACATTCAAATCATCTTCGTACTCGCACTGGCGAAATTCTGTCTGAAAGCGGCCATGACCGGCCGCTTTTGGACGATGGCCTGCTACGCAGCCCTGGCCGCCATCGTATCGTTGGCCGTCTACCCCGTCGTCATCAGGCAACCCGCCAATGCGATAACCGCCCTGCTGGCCGACCGCGAACTGGTCACGGACGGAGCGGTACTCACAACGCTGGAGGCCACGCTGGGGATATTCGTATCGATTTTCCTGCTGGACAACTATTTCAAACCGAAAGGAGAACGGCGGAAATCGGTGTTCGTCGTGAAGGTGATTCCGGGCATTATCTGGATACTCGCCGTCGCCTATTTCGAAATGCTCTTCTTCACGCATAGAGTGGGTGCGGACTTCGGAGCCACGGCGGCCATCTATGCAGGCATCGTCTTCGGCACCGTCCTGCTGGCGGCCGGCCTCATCCACCTGCTGGTGCGGCACGAAAGCATGAAACTCGAACTGAAAATCATGCTCAACATGGGCATCCTCCTCATCGGCCTGCTGGTCAATGCGTCGGTAGCCGACAGCACCGTCGTGTACGCCACCGTGAGCCACGTCGAATGGGGTGCGCTCGCAGCTCTGGCCGTCGGAGGAGCCGTATGCTTCCTGTCGGGATTGCTGCTTTCGAAAATCGACATTAAAAAACTCATTAAAAGACATAATTGAAAATGGAATTCATTTCTAACATGTTGTTCTGGCTCTCCAACGGGATGCTGATACCGGACATCATTTTTCTGCTTTTCTTCTTCATCAAGGCGCTGCTCATGATTGGCGGCTTCTACGGCACGTACATCGCCCGCACCAAAATCAACGTCAAACTCAACCGCGAAATCGGCAAAACCGGCGTAGCGGAGTTTCTCGACACAATTCCCGAAAACAACGGCAAAAGCAAACTGCTGGAATACCTCAACCGAATAAAGGCGGCCCCGCAGGACCGGGCGCTCCGCGAAAAGCTCCTCGGCGATTACGAAATAGCCGCGGACAAGGAGCTGGGACAGTCGAAACTGTTGGTCAAAATCGGCCCGATGCTCGGTCTTATGGGTACGCTCATCCCGATGGGCCCTGCACTCGTGGGGCTCGCTACGGGCGACATCGGCTCGATGGCCTACAACATGCAGGTGGCCTTCGCCACCACCGTGGTAGGTATCGTCATCGGCGCAATCGGTTTCATTACGCTCCAGGTAAAACAGCGCTGGGTGGCGGACGACATGAACATACTGGAATACGTTGTCGAATCCCTTAACGAAGAAAAGGAATAAGATGGCACGCAAACGAAGACTCATCAAGAACGACGAGGACCACGACCCGATGGCGGTGCTCACCAACCTCTTCGACGTGGCGATGGTATTCGCCGTGGCGCTGATGGTCGCGCTGGTGACACGGTTCGACATGACCGAAATGTTCTCGCAGGAGGATTTCACGGTAGTGAAGAACCCCGGTACCGAGCAGATGGAAATCATCACCAAGAAGGGAGAGAAAATCGAAAAGTACACTCCGTCGGAAGACCAGAGCGGCAAGAACTCGCGCGGCAAACGCGTGGGTACCGCCTACCAGTTGGAAAACGGCGAAATCATCTACGTTCCCGAATAAGGGTACGGCCGTACAGGACGGGGGCCGGGGCATACGCTCCGGCCCCTGCCGTTTGCGGGCGCTCTCCTTTCCGGCACGGCAGCAACCGCATCCCGTACCGAAGAAACAGGACGGCTGCCGGACGAAAACCGCCCCGCACCGGTACAACCCCGCCCGGAAGCTGTTATCTTTGCGGCCGAATCGCAAACGGAAACGACAAGGGGGCGAAAGGCTTCGCGGTCAGCGATGTCCGCATCCGCCGTCCCGGAGCGCCGGCCGGAATGTATCCCGCGCGGCTTCCCGTACGGACGGAGCGATTCCGGCCCGGCACATCGCCGGAGCGCACAGTGCATCGGGAATACCGCAGCCCCTTCCGGTCCGGAACGATTCGTAACGCAGGAGGTTTAGGCGAAAATTGCCAGCGAAAGAAGAAAAAAACGGCGGCACGGATAATTATTTTCGACTTTCGACGCTTGTTATCCGTAGCTTTTGCAGGAAAATTGCGGAATAACGAACCGGGACGGAAACGACGAACGACCGGAACGCAACCGGAACGAGACCACCGGATTTCGGCAGCGGGGGATGCGCTCAATCGGGAACTTTTCCGTAACTTAGCCTCATGGCTCCGACCGGCGCGAACCATTGTGCCCCGCGTAAGGAGTGCCCGAAAACATACCAAGACAGAGATGAAACGCATCGCATGTATCCTACTGCTGCTGACGGGAACGGTACTCTGCCGCGCCCAGACGGTCACGCTCGAAGCATGTCAGCTCGCCGCACGGGAACATTATCCCGTCGTGGCCCAGCAGGGACTTATCGACAAGCTCGAAGAGTTCAACATATCCAACGCCCGCCGCAACTGGCTGCCCAAAATATCGCTCTCGGCCATGGCAGCCTACCTGTCGGAAGTCCCCGAATTCCCGGCGACGCTCAGCGACCTGTTCGGACAGTTGGGAATCGACTTCGGCGCCATGCCCCATTCCCTGTACGGCGCCGCCGTGCAGGTACAGCAACCGGTATGGGACGGAGGGCTGATAAAGGCCCAGACCGATGCGGCGAAGGCCGAAGGAGAAGTGGCCCGCCGCAGTTGGGAAACGGAGATGTACGCGCTCGGCGAACGCGTGAACCAGCTCTATTTCGGCTCCCTGCTCCTACAGGAAAACATCGCCACGGCAGACCTGATGATAGCCGACCTGCGGCGCAACCGCAAAATGCTCGAATCCATGGCGGCGTTCGGCACGGCCGAAAAGAACGACCTCGACATGCTTCAGGTGGAAATCCTCGGCGCAGAGCAGCAACGGGCGCAGTTGGAATCCACCCGTACCGCCTACATCGCCATGCTGAGCCTCATGACGGGGCTCGACCTGACCGCAGAGACGGTGCTCGAAAAGCCGTCGCCGGCGGGTATCCCTTCCGGTGCAGAGAACGGCAGGCCGGAACTCGCGCTGCTCGACGCCCAGTCGGGACTGCTCGACGCCCAGCGCAAAGCGGTACGCGCGAGCGTCATGCCCCAAATAGGCGCCTTCGTGCTGGGGGCCTATTCCAGTCCCAGCCCCAACATCTTCAACAGCATGACGGGCAGCCGCAAATGGTCGCCCTACTTCTTCGCGGGCATCAGCCTGAAGTGGAACATCGACGGTTTCTACACCAAAAAGAACCGGATGGCGCAAATCGAGCTGAACAGACGGAAACTGGAATCGCAGCGCGAAACGTTCCTGTACAACATCCGGCTGCAAAGCACGCAGGAGCGTGCGGCGATCCGACAAATGGAGGAGGTGATGCGCTACGACGACGAAATCATCGAACTGCGCAGCACGATACGCAGGCGCACCGAGGCGCAGGTAACCAACGGCGAGGGCAGCGTGAACGACCTGCTGCGCGACATCAACGCCGAAGACCGCGCACGCCAGAACCGAACGGCCCACGAAGTGGAATGGCTGAAAAACATCTATGACCTAAAATACACGGTAAACCAATAAGATATGAATATAAAGACGATAGGCGCGGCAACCCTGGCCGCAGCCGTACTTCTTGCGACGGGCGGTTGTGCGGGCGACCGGAACCAGTACGACGCCACGGGCACTTTCGAGGCTACCGAGGTGGTCGTATCGAGCGAAGTGAACGGACGCATCCTCGAATTTCCCGTCACCGAAGGCAGCACCGTGCGCAGCGGCCAGCAGGTGGGCCTCATCGACTCCACCCAGCTCCACCTGCAGCGCATGCAGGTGGAAAGCAACATCGCGGCACTGGAGAGCAGCCGCCCCGACGTGAAGGGTCAGCTCGCTCCGCTGGAGGCACAGCTCGCCAAACAGCAACGCGAAAGGCAGCGCGTGGAGAACCTGATGAAAGCCGATGTGACGACCGAAAAACAGCTCGACGACATCACCTCTTCGATAACGGTGCTCGAAAAACAGCTCGACGCGCAGCGCTCCGCCCTCGACAACTCGCTCAAAAGCATCGACGCACAGATAGCGGCGGCACGGGCGCAGGCGGGCCAGCTCGACGAGCAGCTCGCCCGGTGCCGCATCGCCTCGCCCATCGACGGTACGGTACTCGCCAAATATGCGCAGGCAGGCGAACTCGCCGTAGCCGGCAAACCGCTCATGAAAGTGGCCGACGTGAACAACATCTACCTGAAGGCATACCTCGTCTCATCGCAGCTTCCGCAGGTGGCGCTCGGACAACAGGTGAAGGTCTATGCCGATTTCGGAGACGACCAGCGGCGCGAATACGACGGTACGGTGACATGGATATCCGACCGGAGCGAGTTCACGCCCAAAAACATCGTGACTTCGGACGACCGGGCCAACATGGTGTATGCGGTCAGGATAGCCGTCCGGAACGACGGTTACCTGAAGATAGGAATGTACGGAGGAATCAATCTGTAAGGCCATGCCTGCGGTCAGTGTCGCGCATATCGTCAAACGGTACGGAAAGACCGTCGCCCTGGACGGGGTGAGTTTCGAAGTGGAGAAGGGGGAGCTGTTCGGCATCATCGGTCCCGACGGCGCCGGCAAGACCACCCTCTTCCGCATCATCGCCACGCTCATCCTCGCCGACAGCGGGACGGCCACCGTCGACGGGTTCGACGTGGTGCGGGACTACAAGGAGCTGCGCAAACGCATCGGCTACATGCCCGGACGTTTCTCGCTCTACCAAGACCTCACCGTGGAAGAGAACCTGTCGTTTTTCGCCGCGGTATTCGGTACGACCATCGAGGAGAACTACCGCCTCGTGGAAGGCATCTACAAATTCCTCGAACCGTTCCGCAAACGCCGGGCGGGCAAGCTGTCGGGCGGCATGAAACAGAAGCTCGCCCTCTGTTGCGCCCTGATACACAAACCCGACATCCTCTACCTCGACGAGCCGACTACCGGCGTGGACCCCGTCTCGCGCAAAGAGTTCTGGGAGATGCTGGGAAAACTCCAGCAGGAAGGCATCACCATCGTCGTTTCGACCCCCTACATGGACGAAGCCAACCTGTGCGACCGCATCGCCCTAATCAAGGGGGGCCGGTTCCTCGAAATAGACACGCCGCAGAACATCCGCGAAAGTTTCTCGGTACCGCTCTGGGCGGTACGCTCCGACCGAATGCACCGTCTGCTCGACGATGTACGGGCCTTCCCCGGAGTGGACAACTGCTACGCATTCGGCGAAACGCACCATTTCACCTCCGACGCGGCATTCGATGCAGCGAAACTCTGCGACTACCTGCACGGACTCGGCCACGGGGATGTGGCGCTGTGTCCGGCCAGCGCCACCATAGAAGACTGTTACATGCTGCTCGCCAGACAATAGGGAACGACGATGGAAAAGGAAATCGTGATACATGCCGACCGCCTGACCAAACAGTTCGGGAACTTCACGGCCGTGGACCGCATATCGTTCGACGTGGCCCGCGGAGAGGTCTTCGGCTTCCTCGGCGCCAACGGTGCAGGCAAGACCACCGCGATGCGTATGCTCTGCGGGCTGAGCCGCCCCACATCGGGTACGGGTACCGTGGCGGGGTACGACATCGCGCGGCAACACGAAAAGATAAAACGCAACATCGGTTACATGAGCCAGAAGTTTTCCCTTTACGAAGACCTGAAAGTGTGGGAGAACATACGGCTCTACGCCGGCATATACGGCATGAAGGATGCCGAAATCGCCCGCAAGACCGACGAGCTGCTCGAACGGCTCGACTTCACGCGCGAACGCAACACGATGGTGAAGGCGCTCCCGCTGGGCTGGAAACAGAAACTCGCCTTCTCGGTCTCCATCTTCCACGACCCGGCCATCGTCTTTCTCGACGAGCCCACCGGAGGCGTGGACCCCTATACCAGACGGCAGTTCTGGGAGATGATTTACGAGGCGGCCGACCGGGGCATCACGGTATTCGTCACCACGCACTACATGGACGAGGCGGAATACTGCGACCGCGTGTCGATTATGGTGGACGGACGCATCGACGCGCTCGATACGCCCCGCAGCCTCAAGGCGCAATTCGGAGTACATTCCATGGAGGAGGTATTCCAGGCGCTCGCAAGAAAGGCGGAAAGAACGGAATAAGGAGGGTATGAGAGAGTTCGGAGCATTCGTAAAGAAAGAGTTCTACCACATCCTGCGCGACAGGCGGACGATGCTCATCGTGCTGGTCATGCCCGTCGTGCTCATCATCCTGTTCGGGTTCGCGCTTTCGACCGAGGTGCGCAACGTGAACATCGCCATTCTGTCCCCTTCGCCCGACCCGACCGTCCGGCAGATAGCCGAACGGCTCGACGCGAGCGAATACTTCACCGTGACGCAGTGGCTCAGCACCCCGGAAGAGATAAACGATGCGATGAAGTCGGGCGCGGTACAGCTCGTCATCGCCTTCGGCCCGCACTTTTCGGGCGGCATGCTCTCGCCGGAGGGTTCGCAAATGCAGATGATAGTGGATGCGAGCGATGCCAACATGGCGCAGAGCTACACGTCCTACGCGAGCGGTATCATATCGGCTTTCGCCGGGGAACTGGCAGCAGCCGGAGACGAGAACGGTATCCTCACGCAGGTGCAGTTCCTCTACAACCCGCAAATGAAGTCGGCCTACAACTTCGTTCCCGGCATCATGGGCCTCATCATGATGCTCATCTGCGCCATGATGACCTCCATATCCATCGTCCGCGAAAAGGAGATGGGTACGATGGAAGTACTGCTCGTATCGCCCGTGCGCCCCATCTACATCGTGGTATCGAAAATGGTGCCCTACTTCGTGCTCTCGTGCATCAACCTGGCGACCATCCTGCTGCTCTCGGTCTTCGTGCTCGGCGTCCCCGTGGCGGGAAGCCTCGCGGCGCTGTGGCTCGTGTCGCTCATTTACATCGTCGCCAACCTGTCCCTCGGCCTGCTCATCTCGACCATGGCGCAGCAGCAGGTCATCGCACTGATGTTTTCCGGACTGCTGCTCATGATGCCGACCATGCTGCTTTCGGGAATGATATTCCCCATCGAAAGCATGCCCTGGCCGCTGCGGGGCATTTCGTGCATCCTCCCGGCCCGGTGGTACATCACCGCCGTGCGGAAGCTGATGATACAGGGACTCCCCATGATGTACGCATGGAAGGAAATCGTCATACTCGCGTCCATGGCCGTGGTGCTGATAGGCGCGAGCCTCAAGAAACTGAATAACCGGCTCGAATAATGACACTCAAGTATCTGCTCGAAAAAGAGTTCAAACAGTTCTTCCGGCATCAGTTCATGCCGAAGCTCGTCGTGCTTTTCCCCCTGATGATTATGGTGCTCATGCCGTGGGCCACCACGCTCGACATAAAGGACATCAACACCATCGTGGTGGACCACGACGCAACGGGGATGTCCGGCGACCTGGTGCAGGCCGTCAATGCCTCGTCGTATTTCCGGCTGCGGGACGTCACGGACAGCTACGAACAGGTGGCGGACGCCATGGAGTTCGGCGATGCCGACCTCATCGTGGAAATACCCTCC
Source organism: Candidatus Tidjanibacter gallistercoris (assembly GCA_019114205.1). Lineage (GTDB taxonomy): Bacteria > Bacteroidota > Bacteroidia > Bacteroidales > Rikenellaceae > Tidjanibacter > Tidjanibacter gallistercoris. The sequence goes on from DXFY01000067.1 coordinate 38,935, forward strand.
GGTTTCGAGCAGGACTACGTGCGCAACGGCTCAGCCGACCTGCTCGTCTCCATCAACACGGTCAATACCACCAAAGGCGTCCTGGGCCGGGCCTACATCCAGATGCTGACCGCCGAGTTTTCGGCCAGAGAACCCTCGCCGGCACAGGCGGCCCCGGCGCTCGTCCCCCGGCTGGAGATGTTCGTCAAGAACATGTACAACCCCCTGCTGGACTACAAGCACACGATGGTGCCCGGCCTCATGGTGGTGGTCATCATGCTCCTGTGCGGCTTCATGCCCGCCGTCAACATCGTACAGGAAAAAGAACTCGGCACCATCGAACAAATCAACGTGACGCCCGTCACCAAGATGTCGTTCATCCTCGCCAAGCTGATTCCGTTTTGGATAATCGGCATATTCGCCCTGATTGTCAGCATGCTGCTCGCATGGCTGATTTACGGGCTCTGGCCGGTGGGCAGCCTCTGGAACATCCTGCTCTTCGCGGGTCTCTTCATCCTCACCATGACGGGCATGGGCCTCATCATATCCAACAGTTCGTCCACCATGCAGCAGGCGACGTTCGTGATGCTCTTCTTCATCATGATATTCGTCATGATGTGCGGGCTGCTGACTCCGGTGGCGAGCATGCCCGACTGGGCGCAGGCCATCGCAGCGTTCAACCCGACCAAATATATGGTGGATGCCATGCGGGGCATCTATCTGAAAGGAAGCGACCTTGCCGACCTGTGGCGGGAAGCCGCCGCGCTCGCGGCCATGGCTGTCATCCTGAACGTCTGGGCGATTCTGAGCTACCGCAAAAACCGCTGATACGGCCCCGGCAGTTTTCCGGACACACCCGGCAGTTCAGCCGGGACAGACGGGAGCCATCGGGAACGAATAGGGACGACGTGCCGCAAGCGCCCGTCCACAGCGCTGCGTTCTGCATTCGGACCGCATCCGTGCCGTGTACATCGCCCAATTTCCGCCGCCATCTTCAACACCCTGCCTTTCGCATACGCCACACGCTAAAAGAGGCCGGGCCGAAATTTCGATTTCGGCCCGGCCTCTTTGTTTCCCAATGCTCCATCCGTTGCAGACACCGCGCTTAAACCGGCTCGACCTGCGTCACCTCGATACCGATGCGCCGCAACAACTGTACCCCCTCGTCGCTGTGGTAATCGTCGCAGTACACCACACGCCGGATACCCGCCTGTATAATCAGCTTCGCGCATTCGATGCACGGGGCGGCTGTAATATAGAGCGTGGCGCCGTCGCCGTTGTTCGCGCTTTTGGCCAGCTTCGTGATGGCGTTCGCCTCGGCATGCAGCACATAAGGTTTGGTCTTGCCCGTCACTTCATCCTCGCAAACGTTTTCGAATCCGGACGGCGTACCGTTATAACCGTCCGAGATAATCATCTTGTCTTTGACAATCAACGCGCCGACCTGACGCCGCACGCAATAGGAATTTTCCGCCCATATCTTCGCCATGCGGATGTACCGCATGTCCAACTGCCGCTGTTTCTCCTCGTGGTAACCCATCGCCTTTCTTTCTCCAATCCCTCTAAAACAACTTCTTCTTTCCCGCCGTTACGACGAAATCCTTCAAATAGGCCGGTTCGAAATAAGCGATATCCTCCGTCCGTCCCGCGTCCAGCTGCGCTTGGGCGAGCCGGCAAAGCCCCCTGGCCGAAGGCCGGATGTCGATAAGCCGTACACCTGCATTCGGGAGCACTCCGACCGTCTTGGCCGCGCCGTTCCCGAAAACGAAAAACTCCCCGTCGGGACGGATGAAGCCGCCGAAACTCTCCGGCGTCACCACCTCGGCGGCAACCTGCGAACGGCGCTCCAGCGAAGTGTCGAAAACTTCGGCATAGACCTCCATGCGGCGGGCATCTATCATAGGGCACAGCAGGGCCGTCGTCCAGTCCGCGGCACGGAACACGCCCGCCCGATAGTCGTCCTGCGCGATGGCCGCCATCGCCGCAAGCGAATCCACCGCCAGCAGCGGAACGTCCAGCGCATAACAGAGCCCCTTGGCGAACGAGGTGCCTATCCGCAATCCGGTGTAGGAACCGGGGCCGCGCCCGACAGCCACCGCATCCAGGTCTTTCGGCCCCGTGCCCGACTCCCGGAACAGTTCTTCGGTGAAAACGGCGACTTTCCGCGCATGGTCGCGCCCGGCCTCCTCGCGCACGGACACGGGCCGGCCGTCGGCCGAAAGCGCGACGGAACAGACATCCGTTCCGGTCTCTATGCAAAGTATCAGGGACATTCCTTTCTCGTATGAAACTGACTGTAGGTTCGGCCGCCGGGACTGTACGGCCGCACCGAACATGCCGCCGGAACAGCCGTCACCGCTTCATGGCGCGGTCCATCTCCCGACGGGCATCCTTTTCCTTAATATAATCGCGTTTGTCGTACCGTTTGCGTCCGCGCGCCAGACCGATAACCGCCTTGGCGAGCCCACGCTCGTTCAGGAAAATGCGGAGCCCCACGACGGTAACCGACTTGTCCTGCGCGGCCCGCTCCAGCTTGTCGAGCTCGTGCCGGTTGAGCAGCAGCTTCCGGTCGCGCTTGGGCTGATGGTTGTTGTAGGTGCCCCAGTGGTATTCGGAAATGTTCAGCCCCCGGATGTAGAGTTCGTGGCGGTCGAAATAGCAGTAACAGTCCACCATCGACGCCTTTCCGAGCCGCAGGGATTTGATTTCCGTACCGGTCAGCACGATGCCCGCGACATACTCTTCGAGTATCTCGTAATCGAACGCGGCACGCTTGTTCCTTATATTGATTTTCTTGTTGTACTCCGCCATACCTTATCGTGCAAAGGTACATATTCCGCAGCGATAAACAAAAACCGTGCGCACGGGCAGCGAAGGGTATGCTCCGAAATGAGCCGCATCCGATGACCGGACGAACGCCGGCCTTCCGAGTGCAAAGATTCGGCCGGGCCGCCCCGGTACCGCAGACAGCTCCCTGAAACAGACCGCAGCCCTTCCCGCCGCACGGGAGGAACGATGCGGGCGGTACACAGGCCCGACCGGGCGAACGACCGCCGAATGGCTCCTTCCCGGCCCTGCCGCCGCACCGGAAGCCGGAAACGGGCGGAACGCCTACACACCGCCGGGAACCCCTGCCGCCGAAAACGGCGATACGGAAAACAGACAGGGAAAGGGAAAGGGAAAGGAACAGCCGGAGCGTGCCGGCCCCCCGCACGCGGTCAGAGAATCAGCCGCGATATTTTCTTCGCAATTCGGGTGCGTACCTCGTTGAGGGCGGCGATGTTCTCCATGATGGACATCTGCTCCTCCTCGGAAAGGTGCTCGTCGGCGAGCTGCTCCTTGAGTCCGGCGATGATGGCCTCGATGGTCTTCGACTTGTACAGCGTAACCACGCGCGGAATCAGCTCCGACAGGCGTTCCTCCTCGCTGTCGAGGTAGATGTCGTGCCGCTTCCACAGTTCGCTCATCACGTAATTGGTATCCGAAGTGAGGATATCGACCGCCGCATTGCACACCAGCGGGTCGGGATGGTTCGTGAAAAAGTGCTCCGGCACCTTGACGCCCTCGCCCAGTTCGGCATAGTGCTGTTCGTAACACTCGTAAATCGCCCGGTACTGCGGATTCCGAATGGATACGTCGTCGCGCAGGTCGCTGAAGATGGTTTCCGCCACATTGAATTTCACGAGGTTTCGCCCCTCCCTGTGCTCGAAATAGAGGTGGCCGTATTTCATCAGGTATCCCACGATTTCCTTTTCCAGTTCGTCCATGCTGCTACCCGCAACGACTCCTTTCAGCGAGACCAGCCGCCCGGCCGCCCGCTCTTCGCTGCGCCGGCGGGCCTGCATGCTGCGCATGAAGTCCCCCGTCCGGCGGTCGTACTGCACCGAATGGCGCTTGCGGGCCACCTCGGCGACGAGCACCTGCTCGTCCACATCCATGCTTTTCGCACAGTCCTTGATGAAGACCGACCGGATGATGGGGTCGGGTATCTCGGAAATGGACTGCACGATATCGGTCACGAGCCCGGCCTTCTTCAGCGGGTCGCCCCCCGCGTCGGCCAGCAGCAGGCGCGTCTTGAACCGGATGAAATCCTCCTCGTGCTCCTCGATGTAGGCCCGCACCTGGGCAGCCGAATGCGCACGCCCGAACGAATCGGGGTCTTCGCCGTCGGGCAGCAGCACCACCCGCACGTTCAGCCCCTCGCGCAGTATCATGTCGATGCCGCGCAGCGACGCCTTGATGCCCGCCGAATCGCCGTCGTAAATGACGGTGATGTTTTTCGTGAACCGGGCGATGAGCTTTATCTGGTCCACCGTCAGGGAGGTTCCCGACGAAGCCACGACATTCTCCACTCCCGTCTGGTGCATCCGCATCACATCGGTATATCCCTCGACGAGAATGCAGTAATTTTCGCGCACGATGGCGTTCTTCGCATGATAGATACCGTACAGGCTGTGGCTCTTGCTGTAAATGATGCTTTCGGGCGAATTGAGGTACTTCGCCGTCCGCTCGCCCGTCTTCAGCACGCGCCCACCGAAGGCGATGACACGGCCGCTGATGGAATAGACGGGAAAGATGACGCGCCCGGTGAAACGGTCGTAATACCCGCCCGTCTCGCGTTTGATGGTCAGCCCCGTTTCGGTGAGGAACCGCTCCTTGTAACCGGCGCCGAGCGCCGCCGCGGTCATCGCATCCCCCTTGGCGGGACAGTATCCCAACGCGAACTTGCGTATCGTAGCGTCCGTGAATCCGCGTTCGCGGAAATAGCCCATACCGACGCTCAGCCCCTCGTCCGTATCGTGCAGCATGCGCTGGAAATAGTCGGCCGCCCAACTACTGACCACCATCATGCTCTCGCGGTCGTCGTTCCGTTTGGCTTCCTCCGGAGTGAGCTCCTTTTCCTGCACCTCGATGCCGTACTTCTTGGCCACGTACTTGAGCGCCTCGACATAGGTCATCTTTTCGTGCTCCATGACGAACGTCACGGCATTTCCGCCCTTTCCGCAGCCGAAGCACTTGAACAGTCCCTTGGCCGGGGAGACGACGAACGAAGGCGTACGCTCGCTGTGGAACGGACAGCATGCCTGATAGTTCGCCCCCTTTCTTTTCAGCGTGACGAAATCGCTTACCACCTCCACGATGTTGGCGGCGGCATAGATGCGGTCCACGGTATCCTTGTCTATCATCGGTCGGTAATCGGAATTGAGGAATTGAAGCCTGCAAATTTACTAATTTTCCGGGGCCCTTCCCAGCACGCAGCCGATTTCGCCCGCATCCCGCCCCGCACTTCCGTGACGGCGGCAGACCGGTGAGCGCAACGGCCGCCGGATACGCCGCCCGCAAAAATACGGGTCAGAAGGGAAACAGCAGCGGCAGTACGAAAATCATGACCGCGCCCATGACGACCTGAAGGGGCAGCCCCACCCGGATATAATCCGCGAACTTGTATGTTCCCGCATTCATCACCAGCGCATTGGGAGGCGTGGAGAAGGGCGAGGCGAAACACATGCTCGCCGACACGGCCACGGCGAACAGGAAAGGATAGGGACTGACGCCCATCCGCAGTGCGGCATCCATGGCGATGGGTGCGAAAAGTACCGCGGTCGCGGTGTTGCTGATGAACATGGTCGTCAGCGAAGTGGCGAAATAGACCATGGCGAGCAGTCCCTGCGGCCCGATGTCGCCCAGGCCGTGCAGCAGAAAACCGGATATGGCGGCCGTGATGCCGGTCTTGTCGAAAGCGATGGACATGGGAATCATGGATGCAATCAGCACGATGCTGCTCCAATTGATGCTCGTGTAGGCCTCTTCCATGTTGCGCAGGCAGCCGGTCAGCACCATCAGCACCGCCGCCGTCAGCACGGCGGCGACACCCGGAACAACATCGAGTACCATGAGCAGTATCATGCCCGCCATGATAAGCGCCGCCACGGGCGCCTTTTTGTCGAGCGTCACGCGGGCGGCCCGTTTCTCCGGCTGCCCCAGCAGCACGAATTCGTCGGTATATTCCTCCAGCCCGGTCAGGTTGTCCCACGTTCCCTGTATCAGCAGCGAATCGCCGGCATGCATCCTCACGTCGCGCATGTCGCCCAGGTCGTATTCCCCGTGTCTCTTGATACCGAGCACATTCACGTTATACAGTTCCCTGAAACGGCTGTCCGCCACCGTATGGTTTATCAACTGGGAATTCGGCATGATGAAGGCTTCGGCGAATCCGAGTTCGGCAGTTTCACCGGACATTTTGGGACTCCCCTCGGTCACCCTGAGGCCCTGTTCCGCCACGAGGCGGTTCGCATTGGCCTCGCTGCCGTGCAGGTACAGCACGTCGTCCGCCTGTATCACGCTGTCGGGCCCGGCCACCTCCTCGGTGGTCGTCCGGCGAAACCGGTTCTGCGAAGTATGGATGATGCGCCCGACGCTCACTTCGTAAAGCGACCCGATGCGCAGCTCCTTCAACGAACGGCCTACCATAGGCGATGCGGCGGGCACCTCTGCCTGGAAGCTCCGATGCCTGAGGTCGTACTCGGCCACGAGTTCGGCGAGCGTCTTGGGTTTCTTTTGCTTCTTCCGGCTTCCGTCGCCCCTGCGGACGAGCAGCCGGCTCAGGAAGTAGAGTATACCTACTCCGACGGCCACCACCACGGCCCCGACCGGAGCGAAAGAGAAGAAACCGAGCGGTTCCATACCCGCATCGACGAGGGCCTCCTGTATGACGAGGTTGGGCGGAGTGCTTATCAGCGTGAAGAGCCCCATGCTGCTGGCGAACGCCATAGGCATCAGGTAACGGCGCGAACTGATACCCGACGAGGCGGCCATGCTCATTACGATGGGCATCATCACCGCCACCGTTCCCGTATTGCTCACGAAAGCGCCTATGAGTGCCGTCACGAGCATCACGAGAACGAAAAGGACGTTCTCGTTCTTCCCTCCGATACGCAGGATGCGGCTGCTTATCATTTTGGCGAGCCCCGTTCGGAAGATGCCGGCACCCACGACGAACAGGCCGACCATCATGACCACCACCGAACTGGAAAAACCGGAAAGCGCCTCGTCGGGCGTAAGGATACCGAAGACGAGCAAGGCGAGCAGGGCGCAGAGCGCGACGATATCCGACCTGACCTTACCGCTCATGAAAAAGAAACACGATACGATAAGTATGGCCAGGGTCATTACAGAGGGGGATAGTAAGGACGCCATAAACCGTTCACCGTAAGGATTGATTGGCAAGATACGCATTAACCGCGAATAATACAACCGGCCGCAGTCTGCCGGGGCACCGCTACGCCTCCGCTCCGCATTTCCCGTCCCCCGCCCGGTCGATTGGCCCCCTTTTTGAAGAAAACGCATGCGAACGGCCCCGGATGCGGGGCATACGGCTAAAATACAATCGGAATCATGAAAGAAGAATACAGGAAAGCGCGCAAGGAATTTGCAGAGGCTGCTTCCGGACTGGAAAAGGAAGCGCGTACGAACGCCCGCGAAGCGTACGAACGCATCAAGGAATGCGCCGACGAGCGCATGCAGGCAATCAAGGAAGGGCTTCGCGAGCAGGTGCGCGAAGAGAAGGAAACGGGAGACGCATCCGCCCGAAGCAACATCCGGGCGGCACGCGAAGCGGCGCGTAAGGCGCGCGACCGCGTCAATATGGAAGTCATCACAGCCCGTGCCGACCTCGAAGGCGACCGTGCAGACCTCAGGGCGGACGTGGCCGATGTGAAACGCAGCATCCGCGAAGCGGCGAAGGAGGAGCGGCCCGTGGGCACCTATGACGTCTCCGGCGAGGCTCGGCACACCGAAGAGGCGATAGCCTCCGATACGGCGGCCTCGCTGGACAGAATCTGCCGTACCGGTCGGGAAACGACCGACAGATAACGGGACAGGCACGCCGCACCACCGCCTTCCGCTGTCCCGCACGGCTGGCCGGCAGAAGGGAACGGTACCGGAACCACGGACTGCAACGCAAAAAACGCAGGCGAACTTCCCAGCTTGCCTGCGCACCATTTTAAAATCCTACCTAAAACTTAAACTCCCGTCCGCCGCTGCGGGCGGGTATATCGCTGCAGCACGATGTCCGCGTCACACGATGGAGAATCCTCCGTCCACGATGATGTGCTGTCCCGTCACATAGCTCGAAGCCTGCGAGGAGAAATAGATTATCGTTCCGTTCAGCTCGCCCTTCGCACCGGGTCGCGACGCAGGCGTCAACGTATTGTACATCTGCATGAACGCCTCGTGTTTGAAGAGCGTGTCCGCCGTCATTTCGCTCTCGAACAACCCCGGCCCTATGGAATTGACCGTAATGTTGTCCGCCGCATAGGAGGCCGCCATGCCTACGGTAAGTCCCCGCACGGCCGCCTTGGAGGCGTTGTACGCATGCCGCCACAACTCCGGCACCTTGTCGGCGAGCGAAGCATTGACCGATGCGATGTTCACTATCTTGCCGTACTTCCGTTCGCGCATGTGGGGCACGACGTATTTGCTCATCAGGAACATCCCCTTGACATTGATATCCATCGACCGGTTCCACTCCTCGACGGAAAGCGTTTCCACGCCTCCCGGTACGGCCACTCCTGCATCGTTGAGCAGAATATCCACCCTGCCGAAAAACGACACGATATCTTTTACGGCCGACCGTACGTCTTCTTCCCGCGAAACGTCGCAGGCAACCGGCAGCGCCCTCACGCCCTCCCTGCGGAGTTCCTCCGCGAGGTTTTCGAGCCGCTCCTTCCGCCTGGCCACCAACGCCACATCGGCGCCGTAGGCCGCATAGGCACGCGCGGCATCCGCACCCAGTCCGCTCGAGGCTCCGGTAACTACCGCTACCTGCCCCTTCAATCCGAACAAATCCATAATCCCTCCGTTTTGATAAAACCCGTACAGCGACGCGACGCGCCGGCTGCACCGGAAAAAGAGGACAATTTCTTTGCCAAATTCGGAAAACCTGCAAGACGGTGTCCGACGCGGTCGGACGAATATCTTTCCTGTCCTGCAAAGAACCTGCGGGGAACCATCTCCCCTGTGTTTCGTGCGGGCACGGTTTCATGCCGCACCCGCACTACCCACTTCTAACCTAACTTACTATCCTAACTATTGCGTTCCCGAACTTCACAGTGCGGGTGAAACACTTCTGTTACACGAATAACTGTTATTTCGATAACACAAAAGTATCGCTTATTTTTTAATTCCAATAACAAATCATAATTTTTTTGCTCTCTCCCCCGAAAAAAAAGAAGAAAACCCTTTCCAAGGCGGTCGAACAGGAAACGCCGACGCCATGTATTCGATGCGCGGCAGCCGCCCCGCAAAGGATTCTGGAGATACCGAACGGGCGGTGCCGCACAGCGAATATCCGCACAACCCGACATGCCTGCTGTCCGCATCCCGCAACCGAGCATTCCACCGCCCTGCCCGCACTTCGCGACCGGATGCCTTATTGCTTATCCGCCGATGCGAAGCGAACGCACAGTTTCCTCCGCCTTCCCGGAACGGACAGAAGGACAGCCTCCGACTCCGTATCGCGTCCAACCCGCTTCCGCATTCCATAAAAGCGTACATCCTATAAAATGAGGGCGCCGATACAATGAATTTTCCGAAGCACCGCAACTGCATGCACCGCCAGCCATAGCCCCGCGCACATCCGCAGCGGCTGGTACAGCACGTCCGACGGCTGGCCGCGTCCCCCAGCCTTCCGACACCGCAATACCTTCCAACCGACACACCGTCAAAGGAAATGCTGCGGGTCGTTTTTTCTACTGCAAGCTCCGCCCGACACCGCTCCGGTCCCATATTTCGGTCTCTGCAAAATTCCCCGATTCCATGCACCGCGGCACGATTCTTGAAAAAAATATACTATGCAATACATAGTATTAAAAAATATTCGTATATTTGCGATACAAGACAACATCAAACCGCATGAACCATGAAAAAAACGCTTAATGTCAATATAGGCTCCATCGCCTTCGTCATTGACGAGGATGCCTATTATATACTGCGGAAATACCTCGACGATGTGGGAGACCGTTTCGAACCGGTGGAAGCGGCTGAAACGCTCAACGACCTGGAAATGCGCATCGCCGACATTTTCAGCGAACAGCTCGCCTCGCCGCGACAGGTGGTGAACGCCGACCTCGTGCGGCGGGCCATCGCCATTCTGGGCCGTGCCGACGAATTCGGCGAGCCGCGCAGCGACCGTACCCGCGGCCAGGCCGACATCCGAAGGCTGCGCCGTTCGCGCAGCAACCGGGTCATCGGCGGCGTATGCGGCGGTCTGGCCTCCTACTTCGGAATCGACGTCGCCGTCGTGCGCATCCTGATGTTCCTGCTGATATTCTTCGGCGGCATCAGCTTGTGGGTGTACATCATTCTGTGGATAGTGATTCCGTCCGAACCGTGAACCGGATACGCCGTCCGGGTACCGATGCCCCCGGAAACGGCCTCACGCCCCGGCGATACATACGCATCATACGAACCGGCACTTGCGGCCCGCGGCCGTAACGGTCGCAGCCGTCCGGCGCCCGCCCTGCTTTCCCTTCGCAGCGTGCGCCGACAAGAATACCGAAGGGAACTACCGCCAAAAACAAGAAACAATGGAAATCATCAAAGACGATAGGGAGCCCAAACGGCTCTACCGCAGCCGCCGGCGCATCATCGGCGGCGTATGCCAGGGACTGGCCGACTATTTCAACGTGGACGTCGTTCTCGTACGTATCATCGCACTGTTCGCCCTGTTCTGCCTCTCGGCAGGATTCTGGGTATACCTCGTACTGTGGATAGCCGTTCCGCTCGAACCGGTTTCCGGGAGCGGAGACAATTACCGAAGGAAATGACCATGGAACCCATCAATGTAGACAACGTAAAGGCGCAGATGCGCAAGGGCATCCTGGAGTACTGCATCCTCCTGATACTTTCGCGCGGCGACTCCTACGCCCCGAAAATCATCGCAGAGCTGAAAAACGCACGGATGATTGTCGTGGAAGGTACGCTCTACCCCATCCTGACGCGCCAGAAGAACCAAGGGCTCCTCTCCTACCGCTGGGAGGAATCCCCGCAGGGTCCGCCCCGCAAATACTATTCGATAACGGACAAGGGCCGCGAGGCGCTCGCACAGCTGGATGCCTCGTGGGACGAACTCATCGGACAAATCGAACTGATACGCGGCCGGTAAAGGCAGGCCGGAAAAACTTTCCGCAAAGATGAAAGAAGTTGTAAAAGTGAGCATATCGGGCATCGCGTTCTCGTTCGACGCGGATGCCTACAAGGTAATGAAGGATTACCTCGACAAACTGGAGGCCGGGTACGCCAAAAAGCCCGACGGCCGCGAAATCATCGCCGACATCGAGGCACGTATCGCGGAACTCATTCTGAACGAACAGGAAAGCGACAGCGTGGTGGGCCGCGGGCTCGCCGAATCGGTCATCGCGCAGCTCGGTTTTCCGGACGACCTGGAGACGGACGAGGAGCCGGCGGCCGAAAAGCTGCCCAAAAGACTCTACCGAAACCCCGACGGGGCGGTACTCGGCGGGGTATGCTCCGGACTCGGCGCATACTTCAACATAGACCCCGTATGGATAAGGCTCGCATTTTTCCTGCCGGTACTGCTCGCCATCCTGCCGATATACGACACATCGGGATTCTTCGGCTCGCTGTTCGGGATGTTCGTCATCCTGTACGTCATCCTGTGGATTGCCATTCCCATGGCTCGTACGCCGCGGCAGAAACTCGAAATGCGCGGCGAAAAGGTGACCGCATCGTCCATTCATCAAACCTTCGCGGACGATGCTTCGGCCATGCCTCCTTCTCCCAAACGCCAACGCTCGGCTTCCGTATGGGCCGATATCGTTTACGGTATCGGGCGCATCCTGCTGTTCCTGCTGAAAGCCGTGGTATTCCTGATTGTCCTGGTGGCAGGCATCGCGGCGATTTCCTGTCTGGTGGCCATCCTGGCCGTACTGTTCGGTACGGAAATCATCGGCGGACAGGTGTTTGCCGATTCTTTCTCCGGACTGGAAGGCATCACGCCCGGTCTTTACGCCGTACTCGCAATCCTCGCCGTGCTGATTCCGCTGATTGTCCTCGGCTACTTCCTGCTGAAAGTGCTTTTCAGCTCGAAAATCAACCGTACATTCATGATTATCGCATCGGTCGTCTGGATTATGCTCGTGGTCTATCTTTCCGTAGTCACCCTTCACAACGCGGACAATCTTCGCGAAGGCTCCCGGAGGTTCGAATACGAAATCGAACATTACGACGACACGTACGGCCGCCGCTGGTTGCAGCTGTTCCGGAGCGATTGGGATGACTGGACAGACGACTGGGATGACTGGGACGACTGGAAGGAAGAAGAGCGCGGGCACCGGGACGGTTACGACATCGATGACCTGTACCGCGAATACCGCGAAGACGACTGGGACGACGACAACGTACACGTGGAAATAACCGAACACGGCGGCAAGGTCACCATCCGCAAAATCGTGGTCAGCCCCGACAACCCGGCCGACACGCTCAGCGACGAACGAATCGTCACGGGCAGGCACCGCGGCAGACATTGCTGCCGGAGCAACGATTGAACGATAACCGATAACACTGCGATAACATGGAAGTAATCAATGACAGCAGACTGCCGGAGCGTCCCCGCAAAACGGACGAGGCAAGCACGGCAGGCAACATTTACCTCGGAATCATCCTTCTGGCCGTCGGCCTCGTATGGCTCTTCTACAACACCGGCTGGATTGGCTACGGACTCTTCAGCGCGCTCTTCTCGTGGCAGATGTTTCTCGTGGCGACAGGGGGTTACCTGCTGGCCGTCCGGCGCTGGACCGCGGGACTGATTGTCGGCGGACTCGGAATCTGTTTCGTCCTGCTGAACGTGCTGGACATCGACCTATCGTTCAAAAAGGTCGTGCTGCCCATCCTGGTCATGGCGGCAGGCGTCGCGCTGATTGCGTCGCGGCTGGGTAGAAAATGACGGAACGCCCCTCCCGCTGCGTATGCAGCGGGAAAAGGGACGGAATCTTCCGCACGGAACGGAAACGGTACGGTGTTGCCGGGAACGCATCATTTGGCGGAGCATTTGCCCGCCCGGTCGAAAAAGATGTTTTTCCCGCTCACGGAGAGCGGCACGGCATAAACAATCGGGCAGTCGTCGAGGAATCCCAGCTCCCTGGCAGCGACACCGGCGGAATACAGAATGCGGTTGTCGACACGGCATTCCGCCGCGACGGAAACGGCCGAACCGACGGCGATGCCGAGGTCCGTAACATCGAACACGCAGGGAACGGACGGTGCCCCGTCGCGCTTCTCGCGGCAGGTGGGATAGCCGCACAGGGCACAGTTCAGCCCGCGCACCGCATGACGGGTACCGATTAAGACGACAGCCTGCGCATGTTCGACATTGTCCGCATCGCGCAGGAAAAATGCCTTGCCGTCGCGCTCGCCCACCTCCCGCATCTTGCGGGCGAGGCGTGCGATACGCGAAAGTCCCAGTGCGGCGATTTCGAGGTTGTCCACCCCGCACCCTTTGGGGGCGGTACGTGCGGCGGTCATCATCGCACGGGCCACCGACATGACGTATTCTTCTCTCGATTCGTTTTCTCTCAATATCATACGCTGAAAATTTATGACGACTACATACTTTCCTGCTCGTCCCGTACCTGCGACTGCTTCCGGTCGCCTCGCCGTCCGAACTGTCCGCAGGGCAGCGGACGAACGAAATACATGAACAGCAAGAGAGGATAAAATCGTATATAATTACCAAATTTATATCACAGACCTACGCGCCGCCCGACGGCGGCACGATGCAAAGATACCGGTAATGCACCCGAATGCCCAAACGAACCCTCCATGAAAATCCGCACGGGCGTACATGTTCGTCCGGAGTTCGGAACATAAATTGCAATACGGTATCCGCAGCGGAACGAAACAGAAAACCTTATGTTCAACCAATACTTTAAAATCGTTAAAGACATGAAAAAGTTAGCATTTCTTCTTGCCGGCCTGGTCGTTTTCCAGGCAGCGGCATTTGCATCGGACGACAAGCCCATCCAGGTGAGCGAACTCCCGCAGACGGCGCAGCAGTTCATCACGACTCATTTTCCCGACCACAAGGTAGCGATGGCCAAAGTGGATTCGGAACTTTTCGAAAAGAGCTACGAAGTCGTCTTCACCAACGGCGACAAGGTGGAATTCGACCGCTCCGGAGAATGGACGGAGGTACAGTACAGGAACGGTGCGGTACCCTCCGCAATCGTTCCCGCCGAAATCACGAAATATGTCGCAGCGAATTATCCGGACGCATTTATCAGGAGCATCGAACGCGACCGCCACGACTACGAAGTGAAACTTTCCAACCGCTGGGAAATCAAGTTCGACCTCAACTTCAACGTCATCGACCTGGATAATTGACCCGAACGCAGGTTTGAACCTGCGCATATCGATAACTCCGTTACAAGAGCCATCGGTCGGCAGCGTGCTGCCGACCGATGACGTATGAACGACACGGGAACCTCCGTTTTTGCTTCTTCCCGATTTCCGTCATCACCCGATACGACCGTATATTTTTTCATAGATACACATAAAAAATCGACATATCTCTTTGTCTATTCTTATATTTTGCCTAACTTAGTCCAAAACAACACCGCATTTATACACAAATATTCTAAACAGCTTTTAAAATGAAAAGGTTTTTGTTACCGGTATTGGCAGCGGTGCTGCTGGTGCCGACAGCCTGCAACAAGAGCAACAACTGCGACCATATCGAACCGACGGAACCGCTTCCGCGCGGGTTGAGCTACTTTTACATTCAGAATGACTGGGACCAAGACATGCAGTTTTTAACATGGAACTCATCCCAAGACCCTAATCACCCTACCTTGCCAGCAACATTCCAAGTAAACAGGTATATGCAAATTCTTCTTCCGGCAAAGACAAGAACCCTTATACGCGTCTTTCAAAGTCCCGAAAATGTCGAACCTTTCAATTGTTTCTATTATGGCGACATTACCGGTAGATGCGTAGTATGGATAGCGCCACTCGATAACGCCAATGTACATACCGACGACCTTTGGGCATATGAATATTGGCACTATACGCGTACCGGTCAATGGACGGCAGAGTACGTAATGACCGTCGACCATGATATCTGGAACGACTAGGAATAAACCGATAATGCCTACATAAACCTTTAAATTTAAACCTTAAAATTATGAAACCTGTTTCCAAATTCACCGCAGCATTATTGGCTGCATGCGCTTCGTTTTCCTGTACAGCAGATAAGGAAAACGCAGTAGTTCGACACGAGCCGCTGCCGGCTGTCGAATACAATCAAGACCTGCTCGTCGGAGATTTTGCCGAGGCTCTGAGCGGAGCTATCCGTGAAAACGCAGCATTCCGTACTCTGATAAAGGAGAATGTCATGCTGCAGTTCGACGGTGATTACGACTTGCTGCTTTCTCAGGCAGCGGATTTAGTCGTAGAAGATGCTGTAACGGCGAATGGTACGAGGTCCGGCGGCAGCCCGGTTACGGTAAAGAACCTTATCGAATCCTATTATCCGGCTACTCGTTCCGCCGCTTCGCCGCTGGATGAACTTCAGAACATGTATCCGTTATTACAGATATCGGTACCCGTGCATGCGGAAGAATGGGACCCTGAAACCTATGTTCCTACCGTATGTTTTATCCCGTCCGATTATCAAGACCTTGTTACGGAGAGCGTGACAGGTATCGATGCTGACGGTAATATTATAGCAGTCGATGCCATCAACGAACCGGATGTGCCGGTCATCGTTGTCGGCATGAACGAAAGGACAGCCAGCGGAGGAGGACCGCTCGGACCTATTGGAGGAGGCACCGGATTGAAGCCCATTCAATATCTTGCCCCGTCTGTCGTGAGCGGCAATTATCAGGCAGGAGCCGTGAGGTTATCATGGGAAAACCATTCGATGGGCATCAGCCCCGCCGGATACCGTATTTACCGGGCAGGGCCGAACAACAGCACGGATTTCACGTTGCTTGCTACAACCGGCAGCACAACCAAAAGTTATGTAGACTGGAATACCGTAGCCAACAAAGAATACGTCTATAAAGTCACTGCATACTATGGTCTCAACACAGCAGATTCGGAATTGTTGTTCATTACTACGAATTACACCAAACCTAAGAAAGTCGAAGATCTGAATGTCGTTGCTGTCGGGAAAAGACGTATCGAAATCAGTTGGACCAACCCGGTCGGAGAAATGTATGACACGCATATCGAAAGAACGTCGGGCAGCACCAACGACGATTACGAAACCATAGCCGTCCTCGGCCCGAACGAAGATACCTATTTCGACACGGAGGTGAATCCGGGCGAGAAATATACGTATATCGTAAGAAAGGTAGACCATCAGCAGCGGGTATCGGATGCAGTACGTCAATACACCTATGCAACGTACCGCAATCCGGACGGTCCTTCCGGTGTTTATCTGAAACAGATTTCATGCGACCTGCACGCCGTCGAGGGGTGGCTTGCGGGCAAACCGGAATTTTACGTACAAGTGGTCGGAGTTACCATGTCGTCGGATAATAAGACCATAGAGACTCCCTTGGGTACTATGTGTGATGTACAGTTCGCCTCGCGTAGCGGCAACTCGCAGACACTCAACCACGCATTGCTTTACAGCTGGTCTTATTTCAATCATCAAACCCTTTATCCTGCCTTGACGTTCAGCCTTGTAGAGTATGACATACCGAGTGCGACGTTCGATACGACGATTAGCGTCAAAGCCGGTTATAAACATAAGGATTTTATAGAGCTGAGTGCTGCGGCAACACTCACGCTGCATTTCCCGCACACCGACAAGCATTGCGGGGAAAGCTCCATACTCTATTTCGAGAATCCGGAACAATGGCTGGATTTCCCGAATTACGGGGCACAGATACTGCTCAGCGAGCAACCGTAAATTCAGTTCGCATCGGTACGGGATATACGAAAGGCCGGCTGTCCGCCGGCCTTTTGCATTCGGACGAGCCATGCGAGGCAAAGCCTGCGGACGCAGGGACGAAACGAACGGGGGAAAGCGATATCGCCTTCCCCCGAAGATGCTGTCGGCCGTTCCGACCGGACATGACTTTATGCTGTCATTTCGCCTGTTCTTCGAAATACTTGTCCGCCACGCGGGGCATCTCCTTCTGGTATTCGCCCTTGAGGAGCTTCTCGCGGCATGCTTCGAAACAGTCGAGCGTGTACTGCACGTCTTCGAGGGTGTGCACTGCGGTCGGGATGATGCGCAGGATGATTTCGCCCTTGGGGATTACCGGATAGGTCACCACCGAGCAGAACAGGTTGAACCGTTCGCGCAGGTCGTAAACGAGGTTCGTGGCCTCGTTCACGCCGCCCTTCATGTAAACGGGCGTCACGGGCGAGAGCGTACCGCCTATGTCGAACCCCTTGTCGCGGAATCCCTGTTGCAGGGCACGGGTGATGGTCCAGAGCCGTTCGCGGTATTCGGGATGCGTTTCGATGAGTTCGAGGCGTTTGAGCGCACCGATGACCATCGGCATCGGCAGGCTCTTGGCGAACTGCTGCGAACGCATGTTGTAACGGAAAAAGTCAATCAGGTATTTGTCGCCGCAGACGAAAGCCCCGATTCCGGCCATCGATTTGGCGAAGGTGTTGAAAAGCACGTCCACCCCGTCCACACAGTTGAAATGGTGCGCCGTGCCGCGTCCGTCGGGCCCCATCGTCCCGAAACCGTGTGCGTCGTCCACGAGGAAAGTGAAGTCGAAATCCTTCTTCATCGCCACGATTTCGTCCAGCTTGCCCAGGTCGCCCTTCATGCCGAACACACCCTCGGTAATGACGAGAATGCCGCCGCCGGTCTCCCGGACGAGTTCCGTCGCACGGGCGAGCTCCACACGGAGCCGGTCCATGTCGTTGTGGGGATAGACGAACCGTTTGCCCATGTGCATGCGCAGTCCGTCGATAATGCAGGCGTGCGCCTCGGAGTCATAGACCACGGCATCGCGGCGCGTCAGCAGACAGTCGATGATGGATATCATCCCCTGATAGCCGAAGTTGAGCAGGAAGGCATCCTTCTTGCCCACGAAACGGGCCAGGCGCCGCTCCAGTTCTTCGTGGTATTTGGTCTGGCCGCTCATCATGCGGGCGCCCATGGGCGCCGCCATGCCGAACTCCACCGCACCGATGGCATCGGCCTTGCGGACTTCCGGATGGTTGGCCAGCCCGAGGTAATTGTTCAGGCTCCAGTTGAGGACTTCCTTGCCGCGGAATTTCATACGGGGGCCTATGTCGCCCTCAAGTTTGGGAAATGCGAAATAGCCGTGGGCATAGTCGATATACTGCCCTATCGGGCCGCCGGAATTATTCCTGATTCTCTCTAAGATATTCACGTGAATAGGTTTTTGAAGTTATAATCGCACCGTTCGGCCATCGGCCGAAGAAGCCGGACAAATTTAGCCATTATTACTGAAAGTAAGAGAAAGTGCAATAAACTTTTTCGCATCTCGTTAAAGTTGCGTAACTTTGTGCGCATTTGTACGTGCGCGCCTGTAAACCATCACAGCTATGATAAAACCGGTCCTGAAAATAACGGTCTGCTCCGCGATCCTGCTGCTGGCAGCGGGATGCAGCGGCTACAACAGGCTGCTCAAAAGTAACGACAGGGAACGGATGTACCGGGCCGCGCTCGACTACTTCGAGAAGGGAAAGTTCGACAAGACGCTCCAGCTATTCGAAGAGATAGCGCCCTATTATCAGGGTACCGCCCGTGAGGACACCATCCTGTTCTACACGGCGGATTCCCATTTCCGGTCGGGCGACTACCAGCTCAGTTCGATGGAGTTCGACGATTTGCGGAAACGCTTCGGGAGGAGCCCGTTCGTGGAGGAGGCGGAATACAAATACGCGATGGGCTTCTACTACCTGTCGCCTCCGGCCAACCGCGACCAATCATCGACCTACATGGCCATCAGCAGCATCAACGAATACCTGCAACGCTATCCCAATTCGCTGAAAAAGCAACTGTGCCTCGTCCGCCTCGACGAACTGCAACAGACGCTTTACGACAAGTCCTACCTCAACGCGAGAACCTACTACAAAATCGGCCGTTACAAATCGGCCGTGGTAGCGCTGCGGAACGCCCTGCGGGAATATCCCGAATCGCCGCACCGGGAAGAAATTCTCTACCTGACCGTTAAATCGTGTTACGAGTTGGCGGCCAATTCGGTACGTGCACTCCAGCGGGACAGGTACCTCGACATGCTGGACGTCTACTACACCTTCGTGGCCGAGTATCCGGAAAGCAAATACCGCCGCGAGCTCGACCGGCTGCAAAAGACGGCCCGCGCATACCTGGACGCCGACCGGAGCGAAGCGACAGAATAAAACCAGACATCAAAGACAGATATGGACATCAAGAAAAACAATGTGCCCAACAATACGGTAACGCGCAAACTGACCGACCTCGACGGACAGACGGGCAACATCTACGAATCGGTAGTCATCATATCGCGCCGCGCCAACCAGATAGCCACCCAACTGAAGCAGGAGCTGAACCGCAAGCTGGCCGATTTTTCGAGCACGACCGATACGCTGGAGGAGACGTTCGAAAACCGGGAACAGATAGAAATCTCGCGTTATTACGAACGGCTTCCGAAACCGGCGCTCATCGCTACCGAGGAATTCCTCGAAGGCGAAGTCTATTTCCGCAACGCCGCATCCGACACCGAACAGCCGCAATAACCTGCGCACTTACCGGACAGGGAAAAAACCGGCGCGGAAGCCCCCTGCGGGACGCCGCACAGCCGCGTTCGGGCAGGAGAAAGACAAGACCGGGCCCCGTCCGCATAACCGCGGAACCGGACTTAGCGACAAAGAAATGGTTTCAGGAAAACACATACTGCTGGGTGTGACGGGCAGCATCGCCGCTTACAAGGCCGCCGTGCTCGCGCGCGGATTAGTCAGGGAAGGAGCCCAGGTGCAGGTCGTCATGACGCCGCTGGCCAGGGAGTTCATCACGCCCCTGACGATGGCTACGCTCTCCCGCAATCCCATTCTCGTGGACTTTTTCGACCCGGAGAACGGCGCATGGAACAGCCATGTCGGTCTCGGCGAATGGGCCGACCTCTACCTCATTGCGCCCGCCACGGCCAACACGATGGCGAAAATGGCGCACGGCATCGCGGATAACCTGCTGCTTACCTGCTATCTGTCGGCCCGGTGCCCCGTAGCCGTCGCTCCCGCCATGGACCTCGACATGTACGCACACCCGGCCACGCAGGAAAACATCGCCCGGCTCCGCATGCTCGGTGTGCACGTCATCGAACCCGACTCCGGCGAACTGGCGAGCGGGCTGAACGGCAAAGGCCGCATGGCCGAACCGGAAGCAATCATCGAACAGGTGCGCGGACTTCTGCGCTAACATCATGTCGCTCCAGGACAAATACATCATCGTCACCGCAGGGCCTACCATCGAACCGCTGGACCCGGTGCGCTTCCTTTCCAACCACTCCACGGGCAAGATGGGCTATGCGATAGCCGGCGAGCTGGCCTCGCGCGGCGCCCGCGTCGTGCTCGTCAGCGGCCGTACCTGCCTCGCCGCTCCGGAGGGAACCGAACGCGTCGACATACTGACGGCAGAGGAGATGTACCGGGCCGTCATGGAACGGTTTCCGGAGGCGGACGGCGCGGTGATGTGTGCGGCGGTAGCCGACTATACGCCGGTCGAGGTAAGTCCGACCAAAATCAAAAAGGGCGACGGCGACATGGTCGTCCGCCTCAGACGCACGAAGGACATCGCAGCAGAAGCCGGACGCATCAAGGAGGGCAGACTGCTGGTCGGTTTCGCCCTCGAAACGGACAACGAACGCAGCAACGCCCTGGAGAAAATGCACCGCAAAAATTTCGATTTCATCGTACTCAATTCGCTGCGCGACGAGGGGGCGGGATTTGCGGGCGACACGAACCGAATCACGATAATGGAACCGGACGGACGGACGGAAGCCTGTCCGCTGGAAACCAAGACCGCCGCTGCACGGCGCATCGCCGAGCGTATGGAACGGTGGTTCGCAGCCCGCGATGCGGCACGACGGTAACCCGCAGGAACCGTTCCGCTCCTGTTTCCGCCGCTCCCTTTCCGTACTTTAAACCGTCCAGCACGCGCTGCCGCCGTCCGACTTTCACACAACTCACCCGCTTGCAACCTGCTGCTTGAAGCAGCATAACGAACGAACCGGAAGCATCCGTCCCCATTCGCAGCATGCGGGATGCGTTCGCCGCATCTTGCGCCGTCCGGCCTACGAAGGAGCCTTCCGCTTATTGGCGAACAACCGAATCTAAGCGATACAGCGACCGAATCCGCAATATCCGCTCTCATCCGTATACCACACGAAATACGCCCGGCACACTCCAAAAAAGCGCGTTTCTCTCCCGGCGGCGCCCGTCTTTTTCGTACCTTTGTCTGGGGCCGGACTGCGGGCAACCCGGCCGTCATACGAATGCACATGGCAACGGAACAGACAGGGAACGGCGGCGGATGGGCCGTCGTGACGGGGGCCGGTTCGGGAATCGGTTTCGCCATCGCACGCAGGCTCGCAATGCGGGGCTACAACATATTCGCCGCAGGGAAAGACACCGGGCATCTCGACGCATGCCGCCGAACGCTCGAAAGCGAATGCGGCATCCGCGTACGGACTCATGCCGCCGACCTCGCTTTGCCCGGAGCGGCGGAGGCGCTCTTCGCGGCATGCCGGGAAGCCGGCATCAGGGCCGAGGTGCTGGTAAACGATGCGGGCGTATTCATTTACAACGACATCATCGAAACCGACCAAAAACGCATCGACGACATCATCTGCCTCCACATTCGTACCGTCACGACGTTGTGCCGCCTCTTCGCGGAGGAAATGGCGGCGGCCGGCGGCGGATACATCCTCAACATGGCTTCCTACTCCATGTGGATGCCGCTGCCGGGTATCGCGCTGTACAGCGCCACGAAAGCCTATGTCAAAACCTTCTCCGTCGCGTTCGCCAAAGAGGCCCGCGAATGCAACGTCTGGGTTACGGCCGTATCGCCCGCCGGAGTAGCGACCGACTTCTACGGACTGAGCCGCCGCCTGCAAAAGGTGGGACTTGTGGTCGGGGTACTCATGACGCCCGACAAGGTGGCCCGCAAAGCGCTTCGGGCACTCTTCGCCCACCGGAAGCACCTTATCCCCGGCTGGTACAACCGCCTGTTCATCCCGCTTTTCAAGTGCATGCCGGCCCCCTGCGTCCGCCTGCTGCGCGACAAGACCGCCCGTTTCAGACACTGACGGAAGCGGAACACCCCGCGCTGTTCCGGCACACGGAAACAAATCCGCGCCGCACGGCATATTCCGACCGCTCCGGAATGACCGTTCCGAGGGGACGGAACGGCATGCCGCACTCCGCTCCGCCGGGTAACGACACGCCGGACGACTGCCCGCCCGTTTACGGAACGAACCGCAACGGGCAGGACGACCGGGACAGACCGCTTCCGGCAACCCCATCCGGTACGCTGCCGACCGCACGGTCCCGGACAGCGGTTCCGTTCCCGACAGGAAACGACAAGGGGGCTCCGGTTTCCCGGCGCCCCCTGTGCATATTCCCCGATACGGATTATTTTATCCTTTCGTAATATTCGCGGGTACGCGTATCCACGCGAATCTTGTCGCCCGTGTTGATGAAGAGCGGTACCTTCACCGTAGCGCCCGTATTCACGGTAGCGGCCTTGAGCGAGTTGGAGGAGGCGGTATCGCCCTTGATGCCCGGTTCGGTATAGGTCACTTCCATGTCCACGATGGGGGGCAGTTCGGCCGACAGCACGATTTCCTTGTCGGTGTGGAACATGACCTCCACAATCTGGCCGTCCGTCATCAGATCGGCATTTTCAATCATGTCCTTGTTTATGGTAATCTCCTCGAAGGTTTCCGTATGCATGAAATGCGCGCCGAGGTCGTCTTCATAGGTGAACTGGTACGGACGGCGCTCCACCCGCACGGGTTCGATGCGTTCGCCGGCCGAGAAGGTCTTGTCGAGAATGCGGCCGTTTTCGAGGTTCTTGAGTTTCGTCCTTACGAAAGCGGGACCCTTTCCCGGCTTGACGTGCAGGAATTCCACGATGCTGAACGTCTTGCCGTCGAGCTCGATGCACATGCCGTTCTTTATGTCTGCGGTTGTAGCCATTTGCTTGATGTGTTTTTATTGTTTAAAATCGTTTTCCGTAAGCGATGAAGATACGCGCGCCGGCACGAACCGGCATGCAAAATTACTATTTTTTTCACATTTACGAAAACGCCCCGCACGGCACCGGAACGCAGTGCGGAGCACGGCCGCAGGGATGCGTCACGACCGGCCGCCGTCCCATTCGTACCCTTCGGAAGCGATGCCGAGCAGCCGCACGGCACGGACGGCCACCGTATCGCACAGGGCGTCGATGTCCGCCGGCCGGGAATAGAACGAGGGCGAGGCGGGCAGAACGACGGCCCCGCATTCCGACAGGGAGGTCAGATTGCGCAGGTGTACCGTGCTGAACGGCGCCTCGCGCACTACCAACACCAGCCGCCGGCGCTCCTTCAGCATCACGTCGGCCGCCCGGCCAATCAGGTCGGCGGAAATTCCTGCTGCGATGCGCCCGGCGGTGCCCATCGTACAGGGAACGACCGCCATCCCGTCGTATCCGGCCGAACCGGACGCGGGAGGGGCGAACAGGTCTTCATTGTCAAAATAAACCATGCGGGCATCGCCCTCAGGGAGGCGCTCCCGCTCGTACTCCATAACCTTACGGCCGTTATCGCTGACCAGCACGGCCACCTGCTCCACTTCGTCCGACCGCAGGAGTCTCTCGACCACCTTGCGGGCATACACGGCGCCGCTCGCGCCGGTCACGGCAACTATTATCTTTTTCATCATCCAATCGAAAAGCCGGCTATTCCGTCACGGCAAAATCCGCAGTTCCTGCTGCGGGCGCATGCACCTGCACCGCTCCGGCCGGGTCGGACAGCCCCGCCGCCGCACCGGCGATGCCGGCCGCAGGTTCGTCGGCGAACCCGATTGTTCCGAAGCCGAGTCCCAGGCCCATGATGTGTTCTATGG
This sequence comes from Candidatus Tidjanibacter gallistercoris, assembly GCA_019114205.1. Taxonomy (GTDB): domain Bacteria; phylum Bacteroidota; class Bacteroidia; order Bacteroidales; family Rikenellaceae; genus Tidjanibacter; species Tidjanibacter gallistercoris. The sequence continues at coordinate 63,019 of DXFY01000067.1, forward strand.
CACGCGGCAATGCATACCGCGTATTGCGGAACGCCTTGACCGAATCGTGGAATACCACAATCGAACCGCCCTTTACGTACTTCGTGACATTGCGCAGACACTGCTGCGGCGATACCGAAGGGCTGTAATCCTGGCTCACGATACCCCCCATCACGAGCCGGTACCGTTCCGACAGCACTTCCGCCTGACGCCTGCGAATCCGACCGTACGGCGGCCGGAACAGGTCGGAGGACACCGACTGGCCGGCGAGGTCCACATCGCCCACGTACTGTTCGGTAGACATGCCCCAACCCCGGATATGACTGTAGGAATGGTTGCCGACCCTGTGCCCCGCATCCACGATGGCACGGTAGAGTTCCGGGTGCTGTTCCGCGTTCTTTCCCAAACAGAAAAAAGTCGCCCGGATGCCATATCCGGCCAGGGTATCGAGCACCCATTCCGTCACGCCCGGCGTCGGCCCGTCGTCGAAGGTAAGATATACGGAACTCCTGTCCGCCATCTCCCAGGTCATGTCGGGGAGCAGCGAACGCATCAATCGCAGCAAATAGGGTCTGAACATGGACGCATCGTTTGTTCGGGATGCAAAGTTAGCACCATTGCCGCATATATCCGCGGAATCGTGCCGCATCTTCGTCGTCCCGTATCCCTGCACCGGCCGATTCCGGCTTCCGCCGCCCTGCCCCGCGGCCGCGGGAACAGCGACGGCACGCCCGCATGCACCGCAGGACTGCGATGCCGCATGCCGTACCGACGGCCCGACTTTTGCTGTTCTTTTTCTGAAAATTTTTTCGTTACTTTGTAAGGTGCGCCGCGTACCCGAAACCGTCGCAATCCATTCAATACATTGTTTATGAAAAGAATAGCATCCATATCCCTGCTTCCGGCCGTCCTGCTCGCTGCGGCCGCCTGCATGCTGGCATCGTGCAAATCCAAAGGGGGCACGGGCGATTTCAACAACGCGGGCGGGAAACCCTACGAAATCGTCGTATCCATCGACCAGGAACTCTGGGACGGCGAAGTCGGCGACACGCTCCGTTCGGTGCTGCTGGAACCGATACCGATGTTCAATCAGGTGGAACCGCATTTCGACGTTTCGCGCGTCACGCCGGGAGCCCTCAAAGACCTCGTCCTGCGCCACCGCAACATCCTCATCGTACAGGTCACGCCGACAGTCTCCGAACCCGCTTCCGTCGCCCGGTACAATGTTTACGCGCGGCCGCAGGTCATCGTTACGCTGACCGCACCGGACAATAACAGCATGGTGCGCTACCTCGCCGACAACAGGCGCGAGCTTCAGCAATTGTTCGAAATGACGGAACGCGACAGGGCCGTGGAGAATAACCGCAAATACGGCGAAAAGGGCATCGACCGGGAGATACGCAACCTGTTCGGTATCGAAGCGAACGTACCGCGGGGATTTTCAATCAAGGGGCGTTCGGGCGACGACTTCCTCTGGGTAGGGAACGACGTGCGCACCGCCACACAGGGACTCGTCATCTACAGTTATCCCTATTCGGGAGCGGACGACTTCACGCCGGAACAGCTCGTCCGGCAGCGGAACGCATTCACGGGACGCATCCCCGGCCCGTCGGACGGCTCCTTCATGGCCACGGAAGACTACATCGAACCGACCGTGGAATATATCCGGATAGACGGCAGGCCGTGGGCACGCATGAGCGGGTTCTGGTACGTGGAAAACGACTACATGGGCGGGCCGTTCGTCAACTATTCGACCGTGGACCGCGCCACGGGCAGAGTCATCGCATTCGACTGCTTCGTCTATTCCCCGAAAGACCCGAAACGCAACCTGATGCGCCAGCTCGAACACATCGTCTATACGGTGAAGTTCCCTGCCGCATCCCCCTCCGAAGCGGAATAAATATCGCTCCCTCCCACCCGGCACGTAGTCCCGGCGGTATGACCGCCGGGACTACGTGCCTTATCGTCTTCGAACGGCCGGCAGCATCGGCATAAGAAAAAACAATGAAAATATAAAAACATATAATACGCATTGTACGACAAACACATAACCGGCCCCGACGGGAAGAGCGGTTGTTTATGCCATATTATTCCGTAACTTTGTGTGAAGAACAAACCACGGATAATGAAACGGTTGATAGACGCATTGCGCCGGGAAAGGCATCTCGAACCGGAAGGTTATGCAGCCCTGTTGGAAGGCTGCCGGGAGGAGTCCCTGCTGGAATACGCGATGCGCTCGGCCCGCGAAGTCGCCGTGGAACGGTTCGGACGCGGCATCTTCATCCGCGGCCTGATTGAAATAACGAACTATTGCCGCAACGACTGCTACTACTGCGGTATCCGCCGCAGCAACCGGCACGTGGAACGCTACCGGCTCTCCGGAGAAGAGATACTGGAGTGCTGTCGGACAGGGTATGCGCTGGGTTTCAGGACATTCGTATTGCAGGGAGGCGAAGACGCCGCGCTGGGCGACGCATGGACAGAGGAGCTCGTGCGGGCCATCCGCCGGGAATTTCCCGACTGCGCCATCACCCTTTCCCTCGGCGAACGCACCCGCGAGGCGTACCTGCGTTTCTACGAAGCCGGAGCGAACCGCTACCTGCTGCGGCACGAGACGGCCACGCCGGAACACTACTCCATGCTCCATCCGGCATCCATGTCTTTCGAACACCGCATGCAGAACCTGCGCGAACTCAAAGAGATAGGATATCAGACCGGTACGGGTATCATGGTCGGAAGTCCGTGGCAGACAACGGAAAACGTGGTGCGCGACATTCGCTTCATCGAAGCATTCCGGCCGCAGATGATAGGCCTGGGGCCTTACATTCCGCAGAACGATACGCCGTTCGCCGGGCAGCCCGCCGGAAGTATCCGCACGACGCTCATGCTGCTGGCCATCTTCCGGCTGCTGTTCCCCGATGCGCTCATCCCCTCCACGACGGCGCTGGCCACCCTCGCTCCCGACGGACGCGAGCAGGGGATTCTCGCCGGGGCCAACGTGGTCATGCCCAACCTGTCGCCTCCGGCAAACCGTGCCAAGTACGCGCTATACAACGACAAAAAGGCGACGGGGCTGGAGTCGGCCGAAGGGCTGCGCGGGCTGGAGGCGCAGCTGAACGCCATCGGATACCATATATCCTACGACCGCGGAGATTACAGCGCCGGATAACGTTCCGTGAACAGGCTGCGGAGAACGGCAATTAAGAAATGGCATAAAACGACAACAATGTACGACGTAAAATCGAAGGTAGCCGAAGAATTCATAGACGACGGCGAGATACGGGAAACCATGGAATATGCGCGGGCCGTCCGCCACGACCGTGCGCTCATAGAACGCATCCTGGAAAAGGCCGAGACGGCCGGGGGCCTCACCCACCGCGAGGCCGCGGTACTGCTGGAATGCGACCTGCCCGACCTGAACGAACGGATGTTCGCGCTGGCCAGACGCATCAAGGAGAAGATATACGGTAACCGCATCGTGATGTTCGCGCCCCTGTACCTCTCCAACTACTGCATCAACGGGTGCACCTACTGTCCCTACCATGCGAAGAACAAGACCATGCTCCGCAAGCAGCTCTCCCAAAAGGAGATAGAAGCGGAAGTCATCGCCTTGCAGGACATGGGGCACAAACGGCTGGCGCTCGAAGCGGGCGAACACCCGCTCAACTCCATCGAATACATTCTGGAGAGCATCCGCACCATTTACAACGTAAAACACCGGAACGGCGCCATCCGCCGCGTGAACGTGAACATCGCCGCGACCACGGTGGAAAACTACCGGAAGCTGGCCGACGCGGGCATCGGAACCTACATCCTCTTCCAGGAGACCTACAACAAGGAGAACTATCGGAAACTGCATCCCTACGGGCCGAAGAGCAACTATGCCTACCACACCGAAGCGATGGACCGGGCCATGGAGGGAGGTATCGACGACGTGGGCATCGGGGTGCTGTTCGGACTTACGAACTACCTTTACGACTTCATCGGCCTCATCATGCACGCCGAACACCTCGAAGCGGCACACGGCGTGGGACCGCATACCATCAGCGTACCCCGCATCTGCCCGGCCGACGACATCGACGTGAAGGATTTTGAAAACGCCCTTCCGGACGATATCTTCCACAAAATAGTGGCCGTCATCCGCATCAGCGTCCCCTATACGGGCATGATAATCTCCACGCGCGAAACGCAGTCTTCGCGCGAGCGGGTGCTCGAACTGGGCGTGTCGCAAATCAGCGGCGGTTCCAACACGGCCGTAGGCGGGTACGACGAGGCAGACCGCAGCGAGGAGGACACCGCGCAGTTCGACGTGAGCGACCACCGCACGCTCGACCAGGTCATCGCATGGCTCATCGACCTGGGTTACGTGCCGAGCTTCTGCACGGCCTGCTACCGGCTGGGGCGCACGGGCGACCGGTTCATGTCGCTCGTCAAGACGGGCCAGATAGCCAACTGCTGCGCCCCCAATGCCCTGATGACGCTCAAGGAGTACCTGACGGATTATGCCTCGCCGCAGACGCGGCTCAAGGGCGAAGCGATGATTTTGCGCGAAATGGCCAAGGTACCCAGCGACAAGGTACGCAATAAAGCTATCGAAAACCTCGCGGCCATCGAACGCGGCGAACGCGACTTCCGTTTTTAACGGCGGATGCCGCAGAAGATACCGCCCCCTGCGCATGTATGAAACGAAGAAACGACTGAAGAAATGGAACACACACCGAAGGCAAACCGACTGCATATCGGTATTTACGGAAAATGCAACAGCGGCAAATCGTCGCTCGTCAACGCCATTACGGGACAGCAGGCAGCCGTGGTTTCCGACCTGCCCGGCACGACGACCGACCCCGTGAACAAGAGCATGGAAGTTCCGGGCCTGGGCGCCGTGACGTTCATCGACACGGCCGGATTCGACGACGAGGGAACGCTCGGCCCGCAGCGGCTCGAACAGACGCGCAAGGCTGCCGAGCGGACGGACGTGGCCGTCATCGTCTGCACGGACGGGGAACCTGCCGTCGAAAGGGAGTGGATAGGGATGTTCGGCGAACGCAACGTTCCCGTAGTGCTCGTACTGGGCAAGACGGACACGCTCGCAGACAAGGGAGCGACCGCGGCACGGCTGCGGGACGCGACGGGCATCAACCCGGTGACGGTGAGCGCACGCACGGGCGAAGGGATTGCGGAACTCGTGGCCGCGATAGCTGAGGCCGGACGAGGCGCCTCCGATGAAATATCCATCACGGGCGACCTCGTCGGGGAGGGTGACACGGTACTGCTCGTCATGCCGCAGGACGCGCAGGCCCCGAAGGGGAGACTCATTCTGCCGCAGGTGCAGACCATCCGGGAACTGCTCGACAAAGGATGTACGGTCATAAGCTGCGTGCCGGAAGGGATGCGTCGCAGCCTCGATGCGCTGTCCGCACCGCCGAAGCTGGTCATCACCGACTCGCAGGCCTTCGCTACGGTAAACGCGCTGACGCCGCCCGAAAGCATGCTCACCTCTTTCTCGGTACTCTTTGCGAATTACAAGGGCAACATCCGCGCCTTCATGGAAGGTGCTGCGGCCATCGACCGTCTGGAGGAACGCTCCCGCGTGCTGATAGCCGAGGCGTGCACCCACGCGCCGGCCACGGAAGACATCGGACGAGTCAAGATTCCGGGCCTGCTGCGCAAGCGGGTGGGCGCCGGCCTCACGGTCGATGTCGTCTCCGGCGCTGACTTTCCGGCCGACCTGTCGCCTTACGACTTAGTCATCCACTGCGGCGCCTGCATGTTCAACCGGCGGCACGTCCTTTCGCGCCTGGCCCGTGCATCGTCCCAACATGTCCCCATGACCAATTACGGCATCGCAATCGCCCATCTGACGGGTATCCTCGACCGGGTGGTCTTTCCGGGATGATATCGACGGGATACCGGAAACACAGAGACGAATCATGTTCTTAAAAACTAAGATACGATGAAGAAAATGCTTTTACTTTTTGCGGCGATTGCCTTGGCGCTGCCCCAGGCCGCCGCTCAGGAAGAACTTTCGGCCGACCAACGAGCCCTGCGCACCGAGTTGTACGATTTCCTGAAACGGGAAGGATACGTTCCCGAAATCGACGGCGACGGCGACATCGCCTTCAAGGTGCAGGGCGACACGCATTGGATTACGGTCAGCGCAGTGGATGATTCGCCCTATTACGTGACCATCATGCGCGGAGCTCCCTACATCGAAGACTACGATTACGACCGGGTACTGCATGCGGCCGACGAACTCAACCTCTACAAAACGGCGAAAGTGGAAGCGTACGACGACTTCGCCGTCATCAAAAGTTCCATGTACCTCCGCCGCGCCTCCGCCTTCGAAGATGTGTTCGACAAGCTGCTGGAAGTGATGGACGATGTGTACGAGGACTTCGTCCCGGAATATAAGAACGCCAGACTCTGCGGTGAATAACAGGCGCCGCAGGAGGGGCATGTCCTGCGAACCTGTACATCGGACGGACATGTCTTCGCATGCGCCGACCATGGCGTCGGACGATGTTCCGCACTGCCGGAAAGCGGGGCTTTTCGCTCCGCTTTCCGTTTCAAACGACGAATACGCACCGCGAGGAACGGTCGGCACCTCGCACGGCGGCCGTACCCGCTCCGGCCGAAAGACCGAAAGCGAAGACCGGCGGGGAAATCCCCGGCAATTTCCGGAAAAAACGCTAAATTGTCCCCGAATACGGGAACGCCGCAAAATGCGGCGGATGCACCGCATCCCCCAAAATACGATGACCGTACCGCCGGTATCGTGGTTCGCGTGCACATGCGGACGAACCACCGGCCTCACCGTCAACGGAACAACGGACAACACGACAGCGCATGACCCTTCGAGAACTTGCCGGAAAACTCGGCCTGCACATACTGAATCCCGGCAGCGGTCTGGAACGGGAGGCAACGGGCGGCTGTACGGCCGACCTGCCCAGCGATGCGTTGGGCCGCATCGGTGAAGGTACGGTATGGATAACGTCCCGCATGCACCGGAACGCAGTGGCGGTCGCTTCCTTCCGGAAAGCGGTCGGCATCGTCTGTACCGACGGCGCACGGCCGGACCGGGAAACGCTCCGTCTGGCCGCCGAAGAGGACGTCGCGGTACTCTCGGCAGAAGGAACCTCGTTCGAAGTGTCGGGTCGGATATACGAAGCGCTCCGATGACGGACATCGCCTTTCACATAACGGATATTGCGGAAAACAGCCTCCGTGCCGGTGCCGGAAATATCGCCGTCGGACTGGCGCTTGAAGGCACCCGGCTGCTGCTCTCGGTGGCCGACGACGGATGCGGCATGGACAGGGAGACCGCCGCCCGCGCGGTGCACCCGTTCTGCACCTCCCGCACCTCTCGCAGGGTGGGCCTGGGCCTGCCGTTTCTTTTCCAGAACGCAGCGCTCTCCGGCGGCAGCGCCGCACTGCGTTCCGCACCGGGCCGGGGGACGACCGTCACGGCCCGTTTCATGACCGACCATCCGGACTGCCTTCCGGCGGGCGACCTCGCCGAAACGCTGATGCAGCTCGTCACGGGTACCCCTGCGGCGAACATCGTGCTTCGCCTCGCCTGCGACGGCCGGAGTTCCGTCCTCCGTTCCGCCGACCTGACCGATGCGCTCGGCGGCCTCCCCCTCGGACTCCCGGAAACGGCCACCGCGATACGTAACCTCATCGCGCACCAACTCGATTCGGTGTTCGGCGACCGGTTACGGACATTTCGTCCATCCCCGTTTTTCCTAACAACTTTTTGCTATTTTTCAGGAGAAATGCTTTGTTATTCCCATAACAAATGATTAGTTTTGTCTATGAAGTAACCGGCGGGCCCGCTCGGCCCGCCTTTATTCTAATCGATTCACACTACCTAACTACAAAAAAATGGCTAAAGTAACATCCCTCGACGAGCTCCGGAAGATACGCGAGCGGCTGCTCTCCGACATGAAAATCCGGGAGAACAGCAACCATCCCGAAGACCTTCCGCAAATCAAAGTTTCGATGGGTACCTGCGGCATTGCGGCCGGAGCCAAGGAAGTAATGTCCCGGTTCATCGCCGAACTCGACGTCCGCGGCACGGAAGCGGTCGTGACGCAGACCGGCTGCATGGGCCGCTGCGACGCGGAACCCACCGTGGAAATCACCCTGCCCGGCGGCGAACCCGTCCTGTTCGGCGACGTCACGCCCGACCGCGTACCGGAAATCATCGACCGGTACATCCTCAGGGGCGAACCCGTGGAAGGCATCCTCCCGAACCGGCCTCAGACCGCGATGCCGCTTTGAATTCCAACCGGAAGCAATCTTCTCAAAAACGGAGCAATGACACGATTCAACAACTACATCCTGGTGTGCGGCGGCACGGGCTGCCGCGCATCGCACAGCGAGAACATCATCGACGCACTCCGCAGGGGACTGGAAGATGCGGGACTCTCCGAACAGGTACAGGTCATCCGCACCGGCTGTTTCGGATTCTGCGAACAGGGCCCCATCGTCAAAACGGTACCCGACAACACGTTCTACGTGTCGGTCAAACCGGAGGACGCCGATACGATTATACGGGAGCACATCATCAAGGGACGCAAGGTGGAACACCTGCTGTACGTCGCCCCCGACACGGGCCGGCACGTATCGGATTCCAGACACATGGAATTTTACAAACCGCAGGTGCGCATCGCTCTGCGTAACTGCGGGTTCATCGACCCGGAAAACATCTGCGAATACATCGCCCGCGACGGGTATGCCGCGCTCGGCAAGGTACTCGGAATGAAGCCCGAAGAGGTCATCCGGGAGATTATGGACTCCGGACTGCGCGGGCGGGGCGGCGGCGGTTTCCCCACCGGCCTCAAGTGGAAAATCACCCGCGAGGTGCAGGCCGACCGGAAATATGTGGTCTGCAATGCCGACGAGGGCGACCCCGGAGCCTTCATGGACCGTTCGATACTCGAAGGCGACCCCCATTCCATCATCGAAGCCATGGCCATCAACGGCTACTGCACGGGGGCCTCAAAGGGCATGATATACATCCGGGCGGAATATCCGCTGGCCATCCGCCGGCTCGAAACGGCCATCGCGCAGGCACGGGAATACGGTCTATTAGGCGACGACATCATGGGCACGGGCTTCGCCTTCGACATCGAATTGCGCTACGGCGCCGGGGCATTCGTCTGCGGCGAGGAGACGGCGCTCATCCACTCCATGGAGGGCAGGCGCGGCGAACCGACCGTCAAGCCCCCCTTCCCCAGCGAGTCGGGCTACAAGGGCCGTCCCACCAACGTGAACAACGTCGAAACCTACGCCAACATCCCGCCCATCATCCTGCGGGGAGCGGCATGGTTCGCCTCCATCGGTACCGAGAAGAGCAAGGGTACGAAGGTGTTCGCCCTCGCGGGCAAGGTCAATAACGTGGGCCTCATCGAAGTGCCGATGGGCACCACCCTGCGGGAGGTGATATTCGACATCGGCGGCGGCATCAAGAACGGCAAGAAGTTCAAGGCCGTACAGACCGGAGGCCCGTCGGGAGGCTGCCTTACCGAAAAGCACCTCGACACCCCCATCGACTACGACAACCTGCTCGCCAGCGGTTCCATGATGGGGTCGGGCGGCATGATTGTCATGGACGAGGACGACTGCATGGTCTCCGTAGCCAAGTTCTACCTCGAATTCACCGTAGAGGAATCCTGCGGCAAGTGCGCCCCGTGCCGCATCGGCAATAAGCGGCTGCTGGAGCTGCTCGAAAAAATCACCAAAGGGAGGGGCACCGAAGAAGACCTGACCGAACTCAGGAACCTCGCCGGCGTCATCCGGGACACTTCCCTGTGCGCGCTGGGGCAAACCGCACCGAATCCCGTGCTCTCCACGATGGACAACTTTTGGGACGAGTACGTGGCGCACGTGCGCGACAAGTCGTGTCCGGCGCACCAGTGCCGCGACCTGATGAGCTACATCATCGACCCGAAGGTCTGCAAAGGGTGCTCGCTCTGTGCGCGGGTGTGCCCCACGAACGCCATCGGCGGTGTGCTCAAGCAGCCCTATTCGATAGACCAGGCGGTCTGCATCAAATGCGGCACCTGTATGGACAAATGTAAATTCGGCGCTATCAGCGTAAGGTAAACGAGTGAATCCAAACATGGAAACGATAAAACTGACCATAGACAACAGACAGGTGGAAGTCGCCAGGGGCACGAACCTCGTGCAGGCGGCCGCATCGGCAGGCATCCGGATACCCACGCTGTGCTACATGAACCTCCACGACCTGGGATACGAGAACAAGCCGGGCGCGTGCCGCATCTGCGTGGTCGAGGTGGAGGGCCGGAAGAACCTCGCCCCGGCCTGCAAGACCGCGTGCACGGAAGGGATGGTCGTCCGCACGCACACCCCGCGCGTGGTCAATGCCCGCCGGACGGTGCTGGAACTCATCCTGTCGAACCACCCGAACGACTGCCTCACCTGCACGAAGAACGGACACTGCGAATTGCAGCGCGCGGCGCAGGACCTCGGCATCCGGGAGATAAAATACCGGGGCGAAACCACGAAGTACCCGAAAGACATGTCCGTCTCCATCGTGCGCGACATGGACAAGTGCATCATGTGCCGGCGCTGCGAAACCGCCTGCACCGAAATCCAGTCGGTCGGCGTTCTGTCGGCCGTGAACCGCGGATTCCAGGCAGTGGTGAGCACGGCCTTCAACGACCCGATACAGACCACCCGCTGCGTCAACTGCGGACAGTGCGTGGCGGTATGTCCCACAGGGGCGCTCTCGGAAAACTCCAACATCGCCGACGTGTTCCGCGCCATCGCCGACCCCTCCAAGACGGTGGTCGTGCAGACCGCTCCGGCCGTGCGCGTCGGGCTCGGCCAGGACTTCGGCTTTTCCGGCCGGAGCGTGACGGGCAAGATGGTCACGGCGCTGCGCGGACTCGGATTCGACTACGTATTCGATACCGACTTCGCCGCCGACCTCACCATCATGGAAGAGGGGACGGAGCTGCTCGGACGCCTGAAAGCCGCGCTCAGCGGCGACAGGGAGGCGAAGCTGCCGCTGATGACCTCCTGCTGCCCCGGCTGGGTGAGCTTCATGGAAAGCCATTTCCCGGAACTGGCCGGCAACCTTTCGACGGCCAAATCGCCGCAGCAGATGTTCGGTGCCATTGCCAAGAACTATTTCGCCCGACAGCTCGGCATCGACCGCAGAGACCTCGTCGTAGTCTCCGTCATGCCCTGCGTGGCCAAAAAGGCCGAAGCGGCCCGCCCGGAATTCAGCTGCGACGGCGACCCGGACGTGAATATCTCGATAACGACGCGCGAACTGGCCCGCATGATACGTTTCGCCAACATGGACTTCACGGCGCTCGAAGAGAGCGATTTCGACCATCCGCTCGGCGAATCGACCGGCGCGGGCGTCATCTTCGGTGCCACGGGCGGCGTGATAGAGGCTGCCGTGCGCACGGCCTACGAGATACAAACGCAGAAACCGCTCGACCGGATAGACTTCACCGAACTCCGCGGCACAGGAGGCATCCGTTCGGCCACGGTGGATTTCGACGGCACGCCGGTGAAGATAGGCATCGCCCACGGGCTCGCCAACGCCCGGAAGCTCGCCGCAGAGGTCGTGAACGGCACGTCGCCCTACCATGCCATCGAAATCATGGCATGCCCCGGCGGCTGCATCGGCGGCGGCGGGCAACCCTACCACAGGGGCGACATCCGGCTGTTGCAGGAGCGCACCGAATCGCTCTACGCCGAGGATGCGCACAAACCCCTGCGCAAGTCGCACGAGAATCCCTACATCCAGGCCCTTTACCGGGACTTCCTCGGAACGCCCTGCGGCCACCGCTCGCACGAGCTCCTGCACACGTGCTATTACGACCGCAAACCGGTCGTGGCACCATGTTCCACCAATACCAAGAAGTAGCAGCCACAGCGTATGGAAAAGATATGTATGTCTCAAAAGAGAATCGATGAGATAAAAGCCGTCTGCCGGGAGCACGGCAACGACGCCGGCGAACTGATAAACATCCTGCATACCGTGCAGGGCAGGCTCGGTTACCTGCCCAAGGAGGTGCAGGAACTGATAGCGCTCGAACTGAACATTCCCGCGGCAAAGGTCTACGGCGTGGTGACGTTCTATTCGTTCTTCACCATGAAGCCGAAAGGCAAGTATCCGGTATCGGTCTGCATGGGGACGGCCTGCTACGTCCGCGGGGCGGAGAAGGTACTCGACGAATTCAAACGCCAGCTCGGCATCGAAGTGGGCGAAACGACCGCCGACGGCCTGTTCTCGCTCGATTCGCTGCGCTGCGTGGGCGCTTGCGGCCTCGCCCCGGTGGTGATGGTGGGCCAGAAAGTATTCGGCCGCCTCGCGCCGTCGGGCGTCCGCAGCATCATCGACGAGTTCGTGAATCTGGAAAAGGAGGCGTAACGCGATACGCCGGCATGGGACGCAGGCCCGGACACGTTGTCCGGGCCTGCGTTTTGTCCTCCGACCGGCCTCCGAACACGGTGCGCCGAACGGAGAGGTACAGGTATCCGGGAGTGCATCTTGCCGTCCGATTGCCCCGCCTGCCCGGAGAAAGGCTTCGCCGCATGTTCCGTCAGCTGACGGAACCGAAACGAACCGGACTGCCCCCCCCGACCGGAACGGCGTTCTCCCGTTCCGGCTGCCGGAAACACGCAGTTCCGCCCGATGTCCCTCCCAAGCCCGTTCCCGCCGCGCGCACACGTTGCGATTGCCGTTCCGGCAGGATTTCCGGACAAGCCGTACAGAGGGTGTGTCGTTGCCGGCAATTACTGCCGATGCCGGCGCCGAACGGCACATACGAAATTGCCGGCAGGACGATACGACAGGGAGAAGCATCGCCACCCCGCTGAAGCCATCTTCGCTCCGCCGTGCAGACTCCGCGAATGATGAAGGATATGCTGCTACCGCTCCATGCTCCTGCCCGGTCGGGCCGATTCGCCGAACGGTGTTCCGGACGACATCCGCAGACCGTGGCAGAACCCGCTCCACACAGCGAAACGACAGTCCTTTGCATCCGTTCCCACTATCGGTACACCGTTCCTTCCGGACGAGAGACGGTTGTCCCATACTTCGTTTTCATGGTTCGTTTTCACAGGTTTTGTATGTCTAATAGTATATATTATATTTTATAATCCTTATGTTTGTTATTATTGTATAAGAAGTCGGATGCGACCGGTCCGCATGGTTCCGGCGCAAAAGACCGAAAGATTGATAACCTAACCGAAAGCTTTATGAACACAAAAACGTTTTGCAGAGGCGCGTGGCTGCTGCCGCTCGCCGTTTTCTTCTCCGGGTGCACGAAGACCGAAAATCCCGACCAGTACATCAAGACGGACATGATTTCCTGTTCTTTCCGCGGAACGGATGCACTCCCGGTACGAATCGAAGTCGAATCCAGTCCCAACGCATGGAAGGCGGAAGCCTCGGCGACCTGGATACGGATAACGGAACAGACCGACAGCTACATCGTACTGAATGCCGACGACAATCCCGACAGCACGGAACGCGAAGGGGAGGTCACGATACAGGCCGGTTCCCTGACGAGAACCATACGCGTCACGCAGGCCAGCGACATCCGCCTGCAATCGAGTTATTACAGTTTCAAAGACTACACGATGGGAGCGGTCATCTCGCCCAACGCACGTTATGCCGGAGGCTATATCGGCATACTGGACGAGAACGACAGAAACCAGTGGATACTCAATGTTGTGGTCACCGACCTGCGCGACGGCAAGGAATACTGGCTCGAACCCTTCTCCCAGAACCTCTATGCGCTCTACGACCCGTGTGCCGTAACCGACGGAGGGGACATCTTCTTCCATTGCGAAGACGGACGAATCGTTTGCTTCGGTCTGAGCGGAGATATCACCGTCCTCGACAACGTGCCGGGAGCGGGCAAACCGTGGGTATCGCAGGTGGCCTCCGACGAAAGCGGTGTCTGGGTAGGCTGGTGCAGCGGGGGCGAAACGGTCTACTCGCCCGTCAAATGGACCGACGGCACTCCGCAAATCCTCAGCAAACCGGAAACCACCTACCGCGGAGGTGAATGGTACCAGGGGTGCATGGCCCGCGGGTGCAGCCTCGACGGCTCAATCGTATACGGAACCGCATGGGAAGGTTTCGATGCCGGACTCATCTGGTGGGATGCGTCAGGAACGCCCCGCTGGGTAGGAGAAAAGGTACGCGAAATAAAACCCGTCAAAATGCTGGACCCGAAGACACAGGAATACTACGACTACAACCTTGTGGACGGCATCATGGGAGACGGCACTTCCACCTGCATCAGTCCGTCCGGGAAATGGATTGCCGGAACCTACCGCACGGAAGAGCTCGACGAACAGGAGACCGGCATCGTCGCCACATCGTGCCCGGCCTTCTACGACACGGAAAATGATGAAGTGTACCTCTTCCCCGAATTCGAAGGTGCAGCCGGTTTGACCGTTACGGACGACGGCGTGGGCGTCGTCGGAATAGGTGCCACCAGCGGTATTCTCACCTCGACGCTGATGGTGGACATAACCGCCGGTGTAGAACTCGGCAGCAGCACCGACTGGATATACGACAACCTGGGCATCATCATTCCGGATGGTTCTTACCTGACTTACATCTCGCCCGACGGAGCTACCGCATTCGGATACGACCTGAAGGGCGAAGTCGAAATGATGAGGATGTGGTGCGTAGCCCCGAAACCGTAACACGCCCCAAAACCGTCCTGCGGCCGGCCAGTCAACAACGGGCCGGCTTCGGACAGCACAATTATCCCAAAAACACAAACAGCCGGATACCGGCCCGAAAAAAGAAAAATCATGAAAGCCATACATATCCTGTTTGCCGCAGCGGCACTCGCATTGGCGGCCTGCGGGGATGACCCCGCCGAACAGCTCGAAGTAAAACTCGATGCAACCCCCACGACGCTCCGGTTCGCGGCCGAGGCGGCTCCCGTACAGACCGTAACCGTCACGACCGAAAATACGGACTGGGAAGCCGAACAGTCTCTGTTGGGAGGCTGGCTCACATTGGACCGCGACGGCAACATACTCATGGTGAGCGCTGCGGATAATACGAAAGAAACATCCCGCAGTGCCGAGATAACAATTAGTCCGACGGCAGGCGGCATCGCCCCCGTTACCATCAAGGTCAGTCAGGACGGCGCCGAACCGGTCGAAACGGAAGAACCTTCGCTTTCCATATCGGCGGAGCGTCTGGACTTCACCGCCGAAGGGGCTCCCGGACAGGAGGTCGTCGTGACTGCAACGGGCGGCATCACATGGCAGGCCTCCCCTGCGGAGAACGAGGAATGGATACATATCGCGGCAGAGGAAGACCGATTCACCGTCACGGTAGACGACAATCCGGTCACACTGGAACGTACCGGATACATCAATGTTTCTCCCAGCGACAAGAGCATCCGCACCATACGTCTGTACATAACGCAGGAGGCCAAAATCCTTCCGGCATCCCTCGAACCCGAACTGCCGGACGGAGCGACGCCCGAAGAAGGTATCACGGTACCGTACACCGCAGGAACAACCGTTCTGAAAGTGTCCGTTCTGCCCGAAGACGCCAAATGGAGCGTCAGCGTCGAGAAGGACGGAGAAGCGGATGACACGTGGCTTTCCGCCACCAACGTAGCCGTTCCTTCCCAACACACGCTGTTTGCAGACTACAAAGCCAATGAAATGGAAGAAACACGCACTGCCTACCTCGTCCTGACGCATAGCGACAGCAGCGTGGAACCCGTTCGCGTAAAAGTGACGCAGCAAGGGAAAGCGGATGTAAACAGCACAATATTCACAGACATCGATCTGCATCCCACCAATCTGAAAGCGGAAGTGATGGCCAACAACAACTACCGTGACTTCCCGTTCATACAGTGGACGCTGACATTTTATACCGAGGGAATCACCTACGACTCGCTATGGGGGCGTTGGGGCGGTACCGGAGAACGCATCAAAATATTGATGACCGGTTCGCCACAGCAGGAAGACGAAGTGGCACTCGAAGAAATGACCTACGAGATAGTACCCTATGATGAATACAACAAACAACCGGCAAACGAACGCAAACCTGGTTGGGTATGCGGAACACAAGGTACCGGAACCGGAGAGTATCCGAAGGGAACATGGTTGCAGGTATACGACAACGATACGATTACGGAATGTGCCAATGCTGCATCCGGAAGCGTAACCGTCGTCCGTAATGGCGACGAATATACTATCTCGTGGGATTTTATGAGCGACGCCGGGTACAAAATAACCGGTTCCTATACCGGTCCAGTCGAACCCTCTCTGCACTGACACCTTCTGTTCATCCTTCCCGGAATAGTGGACGGCATAATTCAAAAATAGCAGCGGGCTTCCTGAAATAGGAAGCCCGCTGTACAATATTCCTGCGACGGACTGCCTCTCTATCGAAAAGGCCACGGAAACGGGATAACAGGCACACGTCGGTGTCCGCAACGGGAAACGCTGCCGTTGACATCGGAAAGGCCACCGAACCGACCGGCCCAGAGCATCATCCCAACCGTCCTTTCCCGGCGAGGTACTCGGCAATCTGCACGGCATTGAGCGCGGCCCCTTTCAGTATCTGGTCGGCCACGCACCAGAAGGTCAGCCCGTTGGGATTGGCCGTATCCTTCCGGATGCGCCCCACGTACACCGGATACCGGCCCGCCGCATCGAGCGGCATGGGATATTCCTGCCGCGCGGGGTCGTCCCGGACGACGATGCCGTCGAAACGCTCGAACGCCCGGCGCGCCTCCTCCGGAGCGACGGGATGTTCGGTCTCCACCCAGACGCTTTCCGAATGGGCCCGCAGCACGGGTACACGGACGCACGTGGCGCTCACAGCCACATCGGAATGCATGATTTTCCTGGTTTCATTGACCATCTTCATCTCCTCCTTCGTATATCCGTTGTCGGTAAAGACGTCGATTTGAGGAATGAGGTTACCGGCGAGCCGGTACGCGAACCGCTCCGCATGCGGCTGCCGGCCGGCGGCAAGGTCGGCATACTGCCTTTCGAGTTCGGCCATCGCACCGGCTCCCGCCCCGCTTGCCGCCTGGTACGTCGAAACATAGACGCGGCGGATATGGGAAACAGCTTCTATCGCCTTGAGCGCCACGACGAGCTGGATGGTCGAACAGTTCGGGTTGGCGATGACGCGGCGCGGAGCATCCAGCGCATCCTGCGGATTGACTTCCGGCACCACGAGGGGCACATCGGCATCCATGCGGAACGCGCTCGAATTGTCTATCATCAGCGTTCCGTGTTTCGTGATGGTCTTCTCGAACTCCTTGGAAGTACCGCCTCCCGCCGACACGAATGCCACATCGACACCCCGAAAATCGTCGTTATGCCGCAGTTCCTTGACTTCCACCCGTTTGCCGCCGCATTCATAAGTCCGGCCGGCACTGCGCTGCGAGCCGAACAACAGCAGTTCGTCCACCGGAAACTTTCTGTCGGCCAACACCTTCAGAAATTCCTGCCCCACGGCGCCGCTCGCGCCGACAATAGCTACTTTCATGCGTTCGTTTTATTATTTCGTATTATCGTTCCCTGTTTTATGGCACCCGTACAGCAACCGCAGCAGCTCCCGAAACGGATATCCGCAGCCGGTTTTCTGTTCCATCGGCCGTCGAACCGGCATCGTCCGAAAAGCCGATACCGCAAGCGTTCGGGCTGGCATCCGTCGACCCCCGCACGCGGATGAAAGCTACGGATTCCCGGTAAGGCGCACATGCTGAACGTATACCGCCCGCATCCCAAGCACACCCTGTGTCTTCGCGCCGTATGCTGCCGGTCGCGGCACCGCTTCCGAACCGGATTGCGGGCCCCGGCCGTTTCACCTGCCGCGGTGTCAGTCGAAAAACTCGTCGTCTCCCGAACGGCCCTCGCCGCTCGCACTGTCCGGACAATCGTAGTCCACGGCACCCGAAGGACGGTAGAACCGGTCTGTCCGGCGGACGCCGAGCGACGGATTGGCATAAACCTTCTTCATGAATTCGCCGAATACCGGAAGGGCCAGCGAAGCGCCCTCGCCGCCCGTCACCAAATGAGCGCTCTGGTCTTCGCAGCCAATCCACGCCCCAGCCACGAGGTTCGGAGTCACCCCCATGAACCATGCGTCGCGGTTTTCCTGCGACGTTCCCGTCTTGCCGCCGACCTCCACGTCGCGGAACCCGTACACGTTGCGCAGGCGGATGCCCGTCCCCGCGGCGACGTTGTTCCGGAGCATCTGTACCATGGTGTAGGCCGTCTGCTCGCTGATGGCGTCGCTGACGGCCGGTACGAAGCTGGCGATGACGTTGCCCTGCCGGTCTTCGATGCGGGTGATGAATATCGGTTCGGTGAAGACGCCTTTATTGACGAAGGTACCGTACGCGCCCGCCATTTCGTAGAGCGACACGTCCGCCGTACCGAGAGCGAGCGAATTGACCGGGTCGATGAAGCTGTGTATTCCCATTTGGTGGATGAAGTCGGCGACCGCCTTCGGGTCTTTGGCCTGTTTCATAATCCACGCCGAATAGTTATTGCGGCTGCGGGCGAGCCCCCAGCGGAGCGGATGCAGCACTCCGTCGTACTCCACCCTGCCCGCCTCTTTGGGTTGCCACGGCTCCATGTTCTCCGTTTCGAGCGTCACGGGCAGGTTCGGTACCATCGTACAGGGCGTCATCCCCATATAGTCGATTGCGAAACAATAGACGAACGGTTTTATCGTCGAACCGATGTGCCGTTTGCCCTGCTTCACCATGTCGTATTTGAAATACTTGAAATCCGGCCCTCCCACGTAGGCCTTGACATGGCCGTTGTTCGGGTTCATGGCCATGAACGAACCGCGCATGATTTGCTTGTGGTGCAGGATGGAGTCGCGCGGTGTCATCAGCGTATCGACCTCGCCCTTATAGGTAAAGATGCGCATGCGGACGGGAGTACGGAACTCCGCCTCGATTTCTTCCCGGCTCGCCCCCTGTTCGGTGAGGTTCCGGTAACGGTCCGTATAGCGCATCGCCTGCCGGATGATGCGCTCGGCGGCCTCTTCGGAAGTCTTGATGAACAGCCTGCCGGTACGCCGCACCTGTGCATCCATACGGGGCTGGATGGCGGCCAACTGCTGCAAAAGGGCTTCCTCGGCATACTCCTGCATGTCGTAGTTCAGCGTGGTATAAATCTTCAGTCCGTCGCGGTAAATGTCGTACGGCGTCCCGTCCGACTTGAAGTTCTTGCGGCACCAGCCGTAAACGGGATTGTTTTCCCAACGTTCCAGCTCGGCTTCGTAGTCCCGGCCGTACTGCTTCTTCGTCGGCCGCGGCATGTTGAGCACGTTGCGCACCATCTCCCGGAAATAGGTGGCAATCCCTTCGTTGTGCGAAATGGGCGAATAGCGGAGCTCGATGGGTTCCTGCGTGAGCGAATCGAGCTCCCCGCGCGTCAGATATCCGTTCTGCTGCATGCGCGTCATCACCGTATTGCGCCGTGCGAGCGCCCGGTCGGGGTTGCGCACGGGGCTGTAACGGGTCGGAGCGTTCACCACGCCGACCAGCAGGGCCGCCTCCTGTACGTTCAGTTCGGAGGGCTCCTTGTCGAAGAAGGTCTTGGCCGCCGACTTGATGCCGTAGGCATTGCTGCCGTAAAAGACGGTATTGAGGTACATGGCCACGATTTCCTCCTTGGTGTAGTTGTATTCCAGTTTCACGGCCGTCACCCACTCCTTGAGCTTGGTCACGACCAGCCGGCCGCCGCGCACGAGCGGATTGCGATAAGTAGTCGTATCGCGGGGAAAGAGGTTCTTCGCGAGCTGCTGCGTGATGGTACTGCCGCCGCCCTGACTGCGGTTGCCGAAAGCGAGTGTCTTCACGGCGACACGGGCGAGCGAGATGAAATCGATGCCCGAATGGCTGTAATAACGGGAATCCTCGGTAGCGACGAGTGCTGCGACGAGCGCCGGCGAAAGCTCCCCGTAATCGACATAAGAGCGGTTCTGTACGAAAAACGAACCGAGCAGCCGCCCGTCGTCGGCATACAGCTCCGTCGCGAGGTTGCTTTTCGGATTCTCCAGCTCCTCGAACGAAGGCAGCCGCCCGAAGGCGCCCGCAGCGGTGAGCAGCACCAGCAGCAGGAATATCCCCGCCGGAACGCACAGAATGGTCCAGAACCATTTCGTGAACCGCCGGGCACGCACTTCCCGGCTTCTGTCTTTACCTTTCCCTTTTCGTTTTCCCTCCTGCATAACAACGCAAATATAGAGATTTACCGCTTACATACAGAAATGGCGCTCCGCCAAATTTATCCCGCAAAGCATTTTATCCACCTTTTGCAATCCAGCAAGCAAATATGTTAAAAAACACACTCCATCAATACCACCGCGGCGGCAGCTTCTCGGCCGCCCTTACCACACGGATATATAAGGAACGGTTCGTCGCCCCGATTATTTCGGGTATGCCGGCAATCGCCGCGGATTGGCACCTCACGGCATCCGCTCCAGTTCCCGCCGGAGTTTCGCGGGCAGGTCGGGCACGTGCTTGTGGCACTTCATGTCGATGGTGTACATGCGGCCGATGCAATAGTTCTTGTGCTCGCACCCGCTGCTGCACTCCCGGTCGCCGTCGTGCTCCCGCATCCGGTTTACGAAGTCGGGCTGCGCGACGAGCGCACGCCCCATCTGTACGAATTCAAAACCGCTGCTCAGCACCGTCTCTATGTTGGCGCGGCTGACCACCCCGCCCACATAGACCAGCGGCAGTTTCAGTTCCCTGCGGAAATGCAGCGCATCTTCGAGGAAATAGCACTCCCTGAACGGCACGGTCGGTATCATCATCCGGCCGGCGAGCTTGACTCCTATCTTCAGCCACGGAATATCCATATAGTACGTGAGCGTCCTGACGGGCATTTGTCCGCGCATGACATACATGGGGGCGCGGCTCACGAAACCGCCGCTGAGTACCAGCGCGTGCGCGCCGCAGCGTTCCAGCTCCTTAGCTATCTCCAGCCCTTCGTCCATCTCTATTCCGCCCCGGAAGCCGTCGCGCATGTTGGTCTTCACGAGCACGGCCATGTCGCTGCCCGCGGCCTCCATCACCTCGTTCATCGCCATCTTCATGAACCGCATGCGGTTCTCCAACGAGCCGCCGTACATATCCTTGCGGTGGTTGGTATAGGGCGACAGAAACTGGCTGAGCAAGTAGCCGTGCCCCGCATGCACCTCCACAGCGTCGAATCCCGCTTCGCGGGCCAGACGCACGGCATGCCCGAATGCCCGTGCCACCTCTTCGATTTCGGCCGTCCGCATGCCGCGCACGAACGTGGGCGAATAGATGTTCAGTCCGCCGGAGGCCGATACGGGCAGCCGGCCTGCCACGCTCTTCTTCGACATGTTGCCGCAGTGCCCTATCTGGATGGATGCGGCCGCCCCCTCCCGATGGATTGCATCGGTAATCCGGCGCAGACCGGGAACGATTTCCTCCCGCAGCCACAGTTGTCTTTTGAAGGAAAGACCGTTGCGCGTTACGGACGCATAGGCGAGCGTCGTCATGCCGATGCCGCCCCTCGCTACGGAGACATGGTAGTCTTCGAGCATCTGCGTCGGCGAGTTGTTTTCGCACATGCTCTCGAACGCGGCCGAACGGATGGTGCGGTTGCGGAGCGTCAGCGGGCCGATTTTGGCCGGAGTGAAAAGAAGGGAATTTTCCATAGCGTCAGAATATGAAGGGAATGATACTTTTCCTGCCGAGGCGCCGGAACTCGTCGCCGAATTCGGCCTCGTATCGTTTGCGCAGCGAGACGGCACGGGGCGCCAGATTGGCGAACGTCCACAGCGCGAAGACCGCGCCGGACCACGACCATGTGAGCACCGCGAATCCGACCCATTCCACGAATTCGCCGAAATAGTTGGCCGAACTCACCCAGCGGAACATGCCCCCGTAGGGGATATGATGGGCCGTATCGCCGGGGCGGCGCAGGTTCCGGATGATGCGGTCGGAATGGATGTTGATGACCATGCCGGCGATGAAAACGGCCGTCCCGACGATGAACTGCGGAGTCCTGAACCATGCGGACGTATAAAGCCCTTCCGGAGCGAGGTAGAATATCCACCCGCCCTGCATGACGGCATTCACCATGTTGAAAAGAATGCCCATCGCGACGATGGCCACCGGCATCCTGCCTTTTCCCTTGAGCAGGAACGGGAAGACGAAAGCCCGCTGGAAATAATGGAGCTGGAACAGGAACAGGAAACAAAGCGGAGCCGCCTCGCAGCGCCGGTCGGAGAGCAGCCACAGTACGGTCATCAGGATGAAAACGGGCGATTCCATGACGAACCAGCCGGTTTTGTTGGATATCGTGCGCCCCCATTTACGGTCGAACAGCATACCGTATCCCGCATCCACGAAGAACAGGGCGACGAACACCACAACGGCCAGTATGGCCATAACGATAAGCAAAATATTGAATGCCTGCATATTTTATAATATCAGAACAAATATAGCGAATATATTCCGAAATGTGGCAACGCCGCCCGGACAGCGGAACCGTCGCACGCCTGCGGCAACGTCCGAACAGCTGCATACGGAAATCCGGCGATGCTCCCGTCCTGCACTCCAAGCGGTTTCAACGGTTCGGACGCAACCATAGAGGTCCGAAGTCGCAAACTCCGAAGCCATTCGCCCCGATGCAGCGGTTTCCTCTCCCGACGGTTCCGTGCTCCGCGACCGTCCGCCACCCGCCCGACATGCTTCCGAATGCCGATTCCCGACCTCCCCCCTTCGTCGCTCTTTGTCACCATTCATACCGCTTTCGCAGCCCCGGAAGAACGGGACTCCGGCGGCAAACCGGAACCGGTACGAAGAAAAAGCGCCGCCCGCTCCCGGAACCGTTTCCACAAGCCCGCGGCACCCGGCGAGGCCATCGCACCGCAGCACCGGGCGCACAACGACCTCCGGGCCCTGCTTTCATGCTGCCGTACAGCTTGTTGTACAATATGCCCCTCGTGTACGTTTTGCGTTCTTTCGCTTTTGTACGGAACGCCCGCGCTTCCGCACGAAAGGCCTCGTTTCTTTCTCCGGCCTTTCAGAAATTTGAATCCGAAATTAAATCACACAACCGACAAGCATGCGATACGATACAGCTTCCGCAGGTATGGGAGCATTCCTAATATGTTCAACCAATTAATAACAAAATGAAAAAAAGTTATTCAATCGCAGCCGCCTGCATGCTCTCGCTCTTCTCTTTTACGATGGCCGCACAGGAATTCCGTCACGGTTTTTCATGGGGCATCAAGAACGGCGCCAACCGGAGCAGCCTCATTACGGAATCCAAAATCATGCACGACGATGACCGCATCGCCGCACGCTGGGGATACGTCGGAGGGGTCTTCGCCGATTACCGTTTCTCACGAAAGTTCATGCTTTCGTGCGACGCCCTGTTCTCCTGCAAAGGATTCAAAGCCGACATCGTGCCCGGCATCACGGACGCCGTATTCAGACTGAACTACCTCGACCTGCCCGTAATGGCCAACTTCTACATATACAAGGGGCTGGCGCTGAAGGTCGGGCTCCAGCCTTCCGTACTGCTTTCCGCCACGGCGAAAGGCAGGCTGAAAAAGCAGACGGTCGCAGCGCAGACGGTGCATGCGTCCATCCGCCGGTACGACTGTGCGATTCCCGTGGGCATCTCGTACGACTTCAAAGACCGGTTCACCCTCGATATACGGTATGCAATCGGAGGATACGGAATACTCCGAGAACTTCCGGTCGACGACCTGAACAACAATACAACCCTCACCGTCACCATAGGCTTCAGGATGTAGGGACACCATCGCAGAAAACCGAATTTATCGACGAAAGAAAAGAAATAAAAAACAAGACCATGAACAACAAGATAAAAGCTGCACTGTACAGCTGTATATGCGTATTGGCAGCCGGGTGCATCATCGGCGGCGGCCGCTACTACAGGGAGCATTTCTGCGGCGGCGAAGCCCGTCTGCGGGGTGTCGTCAAAAACTCCGAAGAGAAACAACTGCTGCTTATCCCGGAAAGCGGCGACGCAATGGATACCATCGCCCTGAAGACGGACGGCTCCTTCGACTTCCGCTTCGCTCCCGCCGAACCGTTCGGGGTGTACATGCTCTACATTCCGGATGCGGGCATACCGATTTACCTCTACGCCCGGAAAGGGGCCCGGATACGCGTCGCATACGATGCGTCCGACATCGAACGGACACCCGTAATACGCGGCAACGTTCGTGCGGAATGCGAAATCATCCGCAGGATGAACGAGGAGTTCACCGGTATGGATATCGAAGAAATAGCCCGGATGAGTTTCACGGAATACCGCCGCGAAATCATGGAAGAGTACACGGTTATCGCAAACCTGCTGAAGCAGTCGAAAGACCGGGCATTCGCCGAGGCGACGCTAAAGGAACTGAATGCCCTGCGGGATTACCATCTTTACGCATATCGAGCCAGTTACAAGTTATTCGTTTCGCCCGAAGACGACGTGCCCGACGAGGCATTCTGGGAATTTGCCCGAACCATCGACCTCAACGACGCGGAGAATGCGCGCAAAGGTCTGACCATGCTCGTGCTGGTGTGGGACCTGCAGGCGGCGGGTACCGAACGTTCCGACCGCAACATCATGGAGGAACTCCGGAGAAGGGTTTCCAACCAGGAGGTTCTTGACCTCATCTCGGAAGAGTGCATCTCTTCCGCCCTACTCAACGAGACTTCGCCCGAAGAGCTGGAAAAGGTCTATACACTCTTCACCCGGACGTGCACGGATGCCGGCATGTTGCAGGAAACGCGGGAGGCATACGAAACGACGGTCGCGATGCTCGGACGGTTCGGGCCGGGCCAGGAACTGCTCGACGTGGAAATGGAAGACCGCGAGGGCAGAACGGTGCACTTGGCCGAACTGAAAGGGAAAATACGCTATGTCGATATATGGGCCTCGTGGTGCGGCCCCTGCCGATACGAAACGCAGTTCCTCGAACAGGTGGCGAACCGGTACGAAGGCAACGACCGGCTGGAGATAATCAGCCTTTCGGTAGATACCGACCGCGACGCCTGGCTGAAAACGGCCGGAGCCGACCGTCCGGGATGGAAACAGTACCGGGTGACCGAGCGCTCCCGCAAGGTCATCGACGAGGATTACAACATTACGGCCATCCCCCGCTTCATGCTGTTCGATGAAAACAACCGGATTATCGACATACACGCACCGGCTCCCTCGTCCGCAACGATTTACGATGTGTTGCAGCAACTGCTCGGAGCGGACGAAAGCGAAAACGTCATCGGACAATAACATTTCAAATTATAAGTCATTTCGGAAAAGATTATGCGAACCTTCAAGAAAAACGTCTGTACCGTTCTGTGCCTTCTCCTCGCCGCGGGAGGGGCGGCAGCGGCCGCGGTTCCTGCGGACAGTCTGCATGCCATCGTCTATTTCCGCAGCGGAAGCAGTTCCGTATCGGACCTTTCCTGCCGCGACAATGCCGCAAGGCTGGAGGCGCTGATAACGGGAATACGTCTTGTCGAGCGGACCGATTCGCTCTTCATACGCCGCATCCGCATCGTTTCGGGAGCATCCGTCGAAGGCAATGCGGGCTTCAACATCAAACTCTCCGAACAACGCGCCCTCGCAGTACGGGCCTACCTGCAGGAGCGTCTCCCGCTTTCGGACACGATGTTTTCCATTTACAGCCTCGACGAGGACTGGAACGGACTGTACCGCCTCGTGCGGGACTCCTACATGCCTTTCCGGGCTGACGTGCTCGCCATCCTGAACGACATTCCGGAGAACGGCCCCGGTAACAGACGGGCGACCGAAACATACAAGCAACGTCTCAAGGCACTCCATAACGGCGGCGTATGGTACTACATGCTGGGGTACTTCATGCCCGAACTGCGCCGCTGCACGGTCGTCTGCGAAATCGAACGCTCCGCCCCCGCCCCGCTCGCAGGCGTTTCGGGCCGGGAAGAGGAGGTTCCGACACCCACGGAATGTTCGCAGGACGCAGCTACAGCATCCCGGCAGACCGCCGAACCGCACGGGCATACCTGCCGAACATCCCGGTCGGGCGAACGGCCCCGCTGCCGCATCGCTCTGAGAAGCAACCTGCTTTACGATGCCGCCCTGATTCCCGACATCGGTGCGGAACTCTATCTGGGCAAAGGGTGGTCTCTGGCGGGGAACTGGCAATATGCCTGGTGGCACAGCGACCGCCGCCACAACTATTGGCGCGTCTACGGCGGCGACCTGAACCTCCGCAAATATTTCGGTTCCCGCAGCGGGCAAATGCTGACGGGACACCACGCGGGAATATACATGCAAATGCTGACCGGCGATTTCGAATTGGGCGGAGAGGGATACCTGAGCCGGCTGAGTTGGGGCGGCGGTTTGGAATACGGCTACTCGCTGCCGGCCGGCCGACGGTTCAACATCGATTTCAGCATCGGCATCGGATTCTTCGAAAGCGGATACGAACGATACGAGCCGAAAGGCGGCCACTATGTATGGCAGGAAACCGGAAAACTTCGCTGGCTCGGTCCGACCAAGGCGGGCATCTCTCTGGTATGGCTCCTCGGCCGAACAAGAACGACAAAAAAGAAGATGCAATGAAAACGAATTTCAAACCGATAATCCTCCTGTGCGCCGCGGCACTCTTTCCGTTCGCCTCGTGCAGACACAAGGAACTGTGCCGCGACCATACGCACGGCGTCGAAGTACAGGTAGTTTTTGACTGGGAACATGCTCCCGACGCACATCCGTCTTCCATGCGGCTCTACCTGTTTCCCGAAGAGGAAAGCGATGTCCTGCTGTACGAATTTGCCAACGCCGAGGGGGGACGCATTACGGTTCCGGCCGGTGTCTACAAGGCCCTGTGCCTGAACAGCGATACGGAATCCGTTCTGTACCGGAACATCGGCCTGTTCGCCAGCTTCGAGGCATATGCCCCCGACGGAGCGCTGGAAGCGGACTACCGTTCCGCACCGCGTGCGGAAGGCGCAGGGGACGAACGCATGACCAAATCTCCCGACCGCTTGTGGAGTGCCCGCGACGAAAACGTGCATATCGGTTTGGGAGAAGCACACCGCGTGCTCACATTCTTCCCCGAAGAATCCGTCTGTCGCTACCGGATACGCATCCTGCATGCGGACAACCTCCGGTACATCTCCTCCGCCGGTATATGCGGTTCCCTTTCGGGCATGTCCGGCGGCCTGCTCGTGGGACCGAACCGGACGACCGCCGAGCCGGTGACTGTACCGTTTCACATGACCGTACGGGACTCCACCACCCTTGAAACCGAGTTCCTGTGCTTCGGACACTGTTCCGCCGAACGGCAGACGAAACACAAGGTAATCGTATACGCCATCCTCGATGACGGCGGAAAGCACTACTACACATATGACGTTACCTCGCTGGTCCACGAAGCGCAGGATTGCCGGAATGTCACCATCGAGCTGGACGGCCTCCCCCTCCCCACTCCGATTACGGACGGAAGCGGCTTCCGACCTTCGGTAGACGTTTGGGACGAAATAAATGAAAATATCAGCATGTAAACCGGTTACGGCCATACTAAGTAAACATTTGTCTCATCATCTAATATTTTGTCTTATGAAAAAAATATTACTCGCCGTCGCAGTTTTAACGGCATTGGTTTCCTGTTCGAAAGAAACCGTCGTGGATGTGAACAGAGGTAAAAACATTTCGTTCCGTACTTCGCTGGACAACTCCCTGACGCGTACCAACCAAATCGGCCTCAACAACCTGAAAGCCTTCAAGGTAACCGCCATCGGTAACGGCACGTCCTATTTCGACGATATGAAGGTGACCTATTCGAATGACGAACAGACATGGAAAACCGAATACTCCTATCCGTGGGTCGATTATACGCTGGCATTTTTCGCATACGCTCCTGGAGATGTTTCCGGTGTATCCATCAGCAATGCATCGAAAACCATCACGGGATTCACTCCGGCCAGAGCGGTCGACCGGCAGAAAGACCTCATCATAGCCTACAACACCGGAGACCGGGAACACAATGAAAGCAATGGTGTTTCCCTGAACTTCAAGCACGCTCTCGCACAGATTGAAATCCGCGCCAAATGCCCCAACGAAAAAGTGAAAATCGAGGTCGCGGGTGTAAAAATTGTGAATGCGTTTACTTCGGCGGATTTCACGTTCCCCGAAACGCAAACTACCACCGACTACACCCTCGGCGAACAGCAATGGAGCAACCTGAACGGCGGCAACAAACCCGACTCGGCCTACGTGATTAAGAACACGGCAGCCCCCGTCCGGCTGGACAATGTGCCCAAGAGCATCATGTTCGGCGACAACAACTTCATGCTGCTCCCGCAGCAACTGACCGCATGGGACGGAACGACCGACGCAACGGGCGCCTACATCTCCGTACTGTGCCGTATCTCCACCCTGAACGGTGCGACCGAAACACAGCTCTATCCTCCGAAAGCCGGTCTTTACGGCTTCACGGCGGTCGCCATCGATACGAAATGGGAGGCAGGCAAAAAATACATTTATACGCTGGAGTTCTGCGGCGACAACGGAGGCGTCGGTAAAATCGACCCGCGGCCGACCGACCCGACCAATCCGACCGACCCGGCCATCGACCCGAAGCCCGGTACCGCCGGAAAGGAAATTCTGGGCAAACCCATCAAATTCACCGTTACCGTCGAATCGTGGGACGAAATAAAGCAAAACATTTCCATGTAAGCAAAGCAACTGCCTTTTGCCCTGTTTGCAAAGCCGACAGGCACTCCGGGCCCGACAGCCCGAACGTATGGGGCGTTTCTCCGGAACGCCCCATACAAATTATCGAAACCATTCGGAAGTGCGCCGGAACCGAACGCAATCCGGTACATTCCGACAAATCCGCAGTTTTATGAAAAATCGAATCTTTCTTTACGAATACGGTCGCACGGGCATACTGGCCCTGATGCTTGCGGCATGTCTCGCAGCGACAGCCTGCACCGATTACACGGAAGACTTTAGCCAAACTTCCCGTATCGAACTTCTTCCTTCCGTGCGGGCTGCGTGGAGTCCGGTCACGAAAACCGGTGCGGAAACAGCCGGCGAGACGGTCACCGTCCTACGGAACGATACGGGAAAAACCCTTTACCTGCATACCGCCGTGACCGAGGGCATCGAATGGGATTCGGCGGCCGAACGCATGGAAACCCGTGCCGCTCCGATAGACAATAATACGCTGTATCCCGAATTCGGCGTTTCCGCCTATGCCTACACCGGCACATGGGACGGCACGCAACTCCCCGACTACATGTACGACGTCGCTTTCAGCAAGAGCGGAACGCTCTGGGCCTCCCGCTCCACCTATTACTGGCCCGGCGACAGGTACCGCATCCGTTTCTTCGCCTATGCCCCCAGAGAAAACGCATGCTATGTACTCTCCGCAAGGAATACATGCGGTGCTCCGACCCTCGACTGCACCGTCCCCGCCGACGTCGCCGAACAGCGCGACCTGCTGGTAGCAGCCTCCGGGGAGCTCCCCGGCAACCGCAATACCGCCTTTCCTCTTACGTTCAGTCACGCCCTTACCGCAATCCGGTTCGCATGCGGCACGGACATGAGGCAAGGCACCGTCAAAAGCATATCGCTGAAAAACGTCTGCGACAAAGGTGTCTACGACATGGAATCCGCAACGTGGACAACGCAGGAGCATACGACCACCTTTACCCAGCGACCGGACCAATACACGACCGGAAAGACGGATTCGGTCATCACTGCCGAATCCCGCACATTCATGATGATACCCCAGACCCTGCCGCAGAACGCACAAATCGAAATCGAATTCGACGACGGAACCAAAAGCCATATCCTCACCGCAGACATCGGCGGCAGCGTATGGCCGCAGGGAGGAACGGTCACCTACAAGGTTTCCACCACCTCCATAAACTGGACCTATCATCTGACCGTCAACGGGCCCGCACCTTTCAGATACACCGGCGGAAGCAACACATACACGGTGACCAGCTACAAACGGCAATCCGCCAGCAACAGTACCGAACCCGTGCCGTGGCATGCCGAATATTCTACGGATGAAGGGAAGACCTGGTCGTGCACCCGACCCGAATGGCTGACCGAATTCACAGACCAGGGCGAGGGTGGAACCGTCGCTGCAACATACACGGCTATCGTGGCCATGCAGGCCGGAAATTCCACCAGCACAGTTACGAACCTATTGAGGCAAACGAGCGAAAAGGGGTCGGCAAACCATCCCTACAACCTTTCCAACGACAGCGGAGCAGAGGAGGTGGAACACACGGCGAACTGTTACATCGTAACCGCACCCGGCACCTACAGCCTGCCCCTGGTATACGGCAATGCCATCGAAAACGGCCAGGACAATCCTGCCGCCTACCGTACCTACGTAGCCGGCAACAGGATGCTGCGACAATTCCACAATCATCTGGGAGCGCCTATCGACAGCCCTTACATCTATGACAACAACGGATGCGACGCGTGCGGATGCGAACTCGTGTGGCAGGATGCGCCCGGTCTGTTAACGAACGTCATCCTGTCGCCGGAGGGCCAGCGGCTCATCTTCACCGTAAACCGGGCGACCATCCAGGAGGGGAATGCCGTCGTGGCTGTACTCAGTATGGACAACGAGATTATGTGGAGCTGGCATATCTGGGTGACGGACGAAAGCAGGGCCCAACCCGTCACGATTCAAAACAACGCCCGCAAGAAATACGAAATCCTGCCCTGCAACTTAGGATGGTGCGACGCCTGCACCGTCACCTATCCGAAACGCTCCTGCAAGGTTCGGATATTCGCCGGAACAACATACAAGGAGTTTGCCGTAACACAGAACTCTTTCAGCGTATCCTACGGAGTTAATTGCACTTTCTACCAGTGGGGGCGAAAAGACCCGATGCTGCCGGGCGCCGGGAAGTCCAATACGCAAAACAACAAAGTGTGGTACAATAACAGGGAAACTCCTTCCACCGCCAATCCCAAAGGCGAACCATTCCCCGCCAACCGGTGCATGAGCCAGAGCATCCTGAAACCGGACGTAAAGAACACGGCCAACAATACCGCATACTGCAATCTGTGGAACAGCAACAACAATAACGAACGTATCGTCAAAACGGTGTACGACCCTTCGCCCGCGGGATTCCACGTGCCGGGCCCCACTACTCTGGATGCTTTCAACCGACAAACCGTTAAAGGTTCATTCCACAACGGCTGGACTTTTTACTGTATCCCGGGACAAAACGAGACGGTTTTTTTCGCAACTGTGGGTTTTCGCAATACTACTTCCTGCGAATTAATTAGTGTAGGCGCACTGGGACACACCTGGCTGACGGATGAGCAGAGTTCGATTAACGGCCATTTTTTCTACATAGACCAAACATCAATTCGTCCGTATAGCCACAACAACAAAGTATATGCCCTCGCAGTACGTCCCGTGCGCGAGAAATGACGATGGCATCCGGCCGAACGCTGCGGCGGTCGATACCGGAATAACGGGAAGTTCTCTCAGGCGGACCGAACGGGAGAACTTCCCGTATATCTTTTCCGATACTCCGAAGGGGACAGCTCCATTTGTTTGATGAATGCCCTGCGGAACGTAGAGGCCGAATTGAATCCCGCCCGCTCCGCTATCTCGTCAATCGTCATCCGCGGCTGCGTTTCGAGAAACCGTTTGCTCTCTTCAATCCGGAACCGGTTCACATAATCCGAGAAGGAAACCCCCAGCGCCTTGTTGAACAGCTGGGAAAGATAAGTTCTGCCAATCGGGAACTTCCGCTGCAGGTCGTACAGGCGCAGGTCGCTCCGCAGGTAAGGCTTCTCCTCCCGGAACCACTGCTCGATGCCGTCCAGATACTCTTCCCTGGCAAAGGTAAAAGTCGCGTTCTTGTCCTCATCGGCCCCTTCATCGGGAGACCGCCACCCCGCCCTGAACGAGATACGCCACGGAATCTCCTTAAGAAACAGCGCCTTATAAAAGAAATAATACCATAGTAAGAGAATAAATCCCTTGTCGATTACATAAAGGAGCGTATTATGCGTGAACAGCAGGGCCAGATACGAGAGGTACAGGGCCGACATGACGAGCACGACACGCTGCAGCCAGCGCAAATCGTAATTCTCCGGGTCGGATACGTTCTCGCGCAGCAGTGCGGAATACTCCCGGCTATAACGGACGGTCAGGTAGGACGGCACCGCCATGTACAGGATGTTGCAGACAATCAGGGCCCCCCGGAAAAATATGTCTATGTCCGTGAAAGACAGTAAATCCCGCGGGCTGTAATAAACCGGCATCTGCCGGCGGTAAACGGCATATATCCCGAAAAGGAGCGAACAGACAATCATCGGCGAAAGGAAAAGGAACAGACGCCTGAACGTAAGGAATCCGGGACGCAAAACCTCGATGACGTAACATGTGGTAACGGCCATTCCGAACCCTCCGATAACGATTACGATTGGCTGGAAAAGCGTCCCGTCGGCATCCGGAAACGGATTGACGAGCAGCCTGAAAACGATGAGCAGCGCCCAGAACAGCATGCCCGCCCCCAAAATGGATTTGGCCTTGCTCCTGCGCGGATGAACCAGCAGGGTAATTCCGCCGAAGATACACAGACTCAGAATCATTACGCTCAACAGCAACTGTATGTTCCGCAACATGTCCTCCATCCGTTTTATATGCGACTTCCGAAAAATGCAAGCAAAATCCTGCGGAATCCTCCGCTGTACGCTGCATCATCCATACACCCGGCACAGTCCGTGCGCGAACCGGGTGCCGGTGCCCGTCCGCTGCGACCGAACCGGAACCCGTTCGCTTTTTTCCCGCTGCCGGGACTTTCCTTAACAAATATACGCAATATATTCATCGAATCGTAATACCGACCGGGGAGACCTGCGCTTAGAAAAACGAACAGCGAACGGCCGGCCGCAGTTGTTTCCATCCGCCGCTGTGATGACGGACAAACTCCTCAGCCGTTTTTCGGCGCTTCAGGCAGCACGTCCGGCCTGCATGCCCGAAGGAATGACGCAAACGCATGACAAGAACAGCGTTCCATCGATTGCCATTATTTGTTAATTAATAAAATTATATCGAATTTCGATAAATATAAAAAATATATGTATTTTTGTGAATCCGCCTGTTCCGTACGGACAGGCATTTCAACCAAATGCTGCACGATATGAAAAATTTCTTCAAAACTTTCGGTGCCGCCCTGCTGGCATTCGTCGTGGGTACGATGCTCATGTGGTTCATGCTCGTCTCGTTATTCGCCGGGATTGCAGCATCCTTCGGACAGAAGCAGGTATCCGTTCCGCCGGATGCCGTACTCGTCGTGGATTTCAGTACGGGCATCGTCGATTCGCCCGAAAACCGTCTGGGTGCGTTCGATTGGAGCCGCAGGCGCATCGAAACCTCGAATACGATACTCGAAGTGGCCGATGCGATACGGATGGCCGCGTCCGACCCTGCCATCAGGGGAATTTATCTCAACATCACCGGAACGGGTGCTGTCAGTTACGGCAACATGGAGGAGCTGCGCGGCGAACTGCTCCGGTTCAAGGAGTCGGGCAAGTTCATCGTCGCCTACAACGAAGTCTACTCGCAGCCGGTCTACTGGCTCTCTTCCGTAGCCGATAAGGTGTACATCCATCCGGAAGGATTCATGGACTGGCGCGGCATTGCAGCCAACGTGATGTTTTATAAAGGACTGCTCGACAAACTCGGAGCGGATGTGGAAATCATCCGGCACGGGACGTTCAAATCGGCCGTGGAACCCTACATCACCGACCGGATGAGTCCGGCCAACCGCCTGCAGATGAATACGCTGGTCAATTCCCTCTGGAATGTGATGCTGGAGGATGTCTCCTCGTCACGCAACGTTCCGGTCGAAAAGCTCCGGCAATATGCGGAGGAATTGACCGTGGGCGAACCGACCGACGCCAGGGAGTGCGGTTTCGTAGACGGCATCGTCTACCGGGACGAAATGGCGGGCATGCTCGCCGCACTCTGTCGCGGCGAAGAGCCCGCGCATGTTTCCGCGACGGAAAGCGGCGAATTCAACGCCGTGTCGCTCGGCGACTACATCGCCGCACACCCCCTGCACGCACGGCGCATATCGAAGCAGAAAGTGGCGGTCATCTATGCCGACGGCCAAATCATCGACGGGGAGAGTTATCCCGGTGCGGTGGGCGGCGCAACGCTGGCCGGCCAGATAGCCGAAGCACGCAAGGACGACGGTGTGAAGGCGGTCGTAGTCAGAATCAATTCGCCGGGCGGCAGCGCGCTCGCTTCGGACGTGATATGGCGCGAGATGGAGCTTTGCCGCGAAGCCAAACCCGTCGTGGTATCCATGGGCGGCGTGGCGGCGTCGGGCGGGTATTATATTGCTGCACCGGCCGACGTGATACTGGCCGACCGCACTACGATGACGGGGTCCATCGGCGTTTTCGGCATGAAACTCAACCTCGAAAACACGCTGCGCGACAAGCTGGGCATCACGGTGGACGTAGCAAAAACGAATGCAGGGGCCGACATGGGCAGCATCGCACGACCGCTGACTCCCGCCGAACGAGCCTTCCTGCAACGGCAGGTGGAACAGACCTACGCCACGTTCGTAAACCACGTTGCCGCCGGACGCAACATGACCTTCGAGCAGGTGGATGCAATCGGACAGGGACGCGTATGGCTCGGTACGGATGCCGTCGAGAAGGGACTGGTGGACGGTTTCGGAGGATTGTTCGATGCCATCGCCCTGGCCGTGGACCGTGCGGGCATCTCCGATGACTTCCGCATTTCCGAAATATTGTCCGAGCCCGATTCGTTCGCCGCATTCCTTTCGATGTTCACCGCCGGGGCACAGGAACTTCCCACGGCCCGCATGCGCGACGAACTGGGCAATGTTTCCGTACATTACGACATGCTCCGCCGCACGCTCGAACAGGAAGGCGTGATGGCGCTCATGCCCTATTCCGTGTCGTTCGAATAGGAGCGGCCGTACCGATTGTCTGCCGACCAAATGGCGTCGGGAAAATGATTACGGGGACACCTGGAGGTGTCCCCGTAATGCGTATCCGAATTGCCGATGGAATCAGAATCGGGAAGATTCGAACCGGTTCGACCGTATCCGGCAGGTGACCGATGTTATGCCGGCCCCATGATTCGGGCCCGTTGCACCGCCGGTTCCGTCACCGGTCCGCTTTCCACAACAGAAACTGTTCGAGGTTCCGCAACGCTTCTTCGCTTCCCGCCTCGGCGGCACGACGGAAAAAGGCTTCCGCCTTGTCCGCTTCCCCCTGTACGGCATATGCGATACCGAGGTTGTTGCACGCGGCGGGCGTCCGGATATCGGCCAACAGCGCGACGGCAGCAGCGGGATTGCCGGCGACGATTTCGGCAGCCGCGAGGTTCGTCGCCGCCGTGCTGTCGTCCGGGAAACGAGCGTGCGCGGTACGCAGGATGTCGCGGTATTCATCGCCGGCGACCGGTACGGCTGCGGCGGCAAGGTACAGTTCGGCGGGACGCAGCAGCTCCGGCCGGGTCTTGACGATTGCCCGCACTTCGGATGCCGTAAAGGGACGGACGGTACAGGTCAGCGTAAAGTCGATGCGGCGCAGGGACGGATAAAGGCTGTCGCGCAGCAGTCGGTAAACCCTGCCTCCGTCGAGGGCCTGCAGCTTCCGTTTGCGGACGGCCGCATCGGTATCGCCGTCGATGATATCGAGCACCTGTTCCCGGAAGCCGGCCTGCGAAGCGGCTACCGCCCTGCGGAGTCCTTCCCAGTCTTCGCCGTGTCCGAAGCGGACGATGGTTTCCGACGGAATGCCGTACGCTGCGCTCAGATACTCGGCGAAGGCTGCGGCACGCCGTTCGGACAGGAGCGCATTGCGGGCGGCGTCCCCTTCGGGGGATGCATGACCTTCCACGCGCAGGCCGGTGAGTACGAGGTTCGTATCGGCACGTATCTCCGCGATGAACCGGTCTGTTTCGTCGAGCATCCGTGCGTTGTCTCCCCGGTCGTGGAGGAGTTCGGAACGGCCCACAGGAAACGTCAGCGTCGCCGAACGGATTACGGTGCGGGGCGTGTCGGTTGCGACGGCCGGTTCGACGAAAGTCGACCGGTAGTCGGGAACGAATGCCGGCGGCAGCGTTCCTTCCAGCTTCATGACATACTCGGCAGCGGCAGCACCGCATTCGGTACATCCCGATGTACGTTCGACGAATACGAGTTCCGCATCGCGCATCCAGCCCTCGAAGCGAACGCTGAGGCGTATGTCGGTATGCTGTTCCGTCCGGTTGCGTCTGCGTATGACGGTCGCCTGTCCTTCGTCCGGAAGCATGCCGCCGGCATCACCCGCAGTCAGCGACCTGTAACGTGCGCGGCCTGCCACGACGACCGAAGGAAAGACGCAGGCATATGAATCCTCCGCTCTTTCGAGCCGCAGCAGGGGCGTCAGCATGACCGCCTGCCGGCGTTTCAGGTACAGGTCGCCGAAATCGGCCTTCATTTCTACGGTCAGCATGCCGTCCGAAACCGCCGCTTCGGGCTCGGAGAAGCCGATAGTACCCCGGTATGCGTTTCGCTGCGCCGTTGCGGCCGGTACCGCCGACAGCAGCACGACGGCCAACACCGCCATGCGTAACAAAGTATTTCTCATGGTATCGCGTTCAGCGGGCGGTGCTTCCCGACCGGCTGCTTCAACGCAGCCGCACCGGTCCCCCCTTTCCTGCAAAAGTACGCATATTCGGCGGAATACGATAAACATGCACCGACGCTCGTGCGAAAACGGCGTTCGGTCGGCGAAGGCATTCTCCGGATTAGCATATGATTCCCCTTTTTTATACCTTTGTCGCAAGGGCCCCCGCATCGTTGCCGCGGTATCTTCCGCAGGAGCATGCCCGCAGCGATTCGGACGGTGCCGGAAAGGAACGGATTTATGGAATTTTTCGAAATGGTGGAGCGCCGCCGCAGCGTTCGCAGCTTCACCGATGAGCCGGTCGGAAAAGAGGAGGTGACCGCTATTCTGAAGGCAGCCCTGTCGGCACCCTCGTCGAAGAATACGCGCAGCAGCAGTTTCATGGTGGTCGAGGAACCCGGACTCATCGAACGTATCGCCGGAATGAGGGACTACGGTTCGGCATTCGCGGCGAAAGCGCCGCTTCTCATCCTCGTGTTGGGCGATGCGGAACGGAGCGACCTGTGGGAGGTAAATGCCGCGATATCGGCTACATACGTACAGCTCGCCGCCGAAGCACTGGGGCTGGGCAACTGCTGGGTACACGTCGCCGGCCGCCCGCAGCGCAGGGAGGAACCGGAAGGCCCCACTGCCGAAGAGTACCTGCGTGGCTTCCTGCCCGTACCGGCCGGCCGGCGCATCCTGTGCGCGGTGGCCATCGGACATGCCGCAGCACCGGCCGGTACGCGTCGGGAAAGCACGTCCGATGGAGACGACCGGGTGATTACGCTGCGCTGACGGCACCTTCCGGGCATGCAGCCGGCGTGCCGCAAAGGCGGTGCACCGCTTCGGAACACGGGGAGCGGCGGGCACTGCTTTCCATACATCGGCAACAGGAAAACGAACCGGAACCGTCTTCTTCGACGGCACCGGACAGCATGCCGCGACACATTGCGAACGGATGCACGCAAGGGCATGCAGGTTCCCGTATGCGGCAGGGAAACGAATCCCGAACGAAATGAAATCATCATGATGGAACACAAACCCGTTACGGTTGCGCTGATATACGACTTCGACGGTACGCTGGCGCCCGGCAACATGCAGGAGTACGACTTCATCCCCGCCGTGGGCAAAAGCGCCGCGGAATTTTGGGAGGAGAGCAATATCATCGCCAAGGCGCAGGATGCAGACCCGATACTCACCTACATGGCGAAAATGATTGAATGCGCTCGGAGCAAGGGGCTTTCGCTCAAGCGGGAGGCGTTCCGCGAGTCGGGGCGCAAGATAACCTATTACCGGGGCGTGCGGGAATGGTTCGGCCGCATCAACGCATACGGCACCGGACGAGGCATCGACGTACAGCATTACATCAACTCCTCCGGCATCAAGGAAATCATCGAGGGGACGGACATCGCGCGTGAGTTCAAGAACATCTATGCGAGCTCGTTCCTGTACGACGCGGAGGGCGCCGCCTACTGGCCCGCCGTGGGGGTGAACTATACCAACAAGACGCAGTTCATCTACAAAATCAACAAGGGCGTGGAATCGGTGAGCGATACGAAGCTGGTCAATCAGTACCTCGAAGAGGAGAAGCGGCCCGTACAGTTCAAGCACATGATATTCATCGGCGACGGGACGACGGACATCCCCTGCATGCGGCTTGTCAAGTCGCAGGGAGGCCATTCGATAGCCGTTTACAACCCTTCGAATCAAGGCTCGTTCGAGGCCATGCGCAAACTGATAGACGAAGGGCGTGCGACCTACGTCTGTCCGGCGGACTATACCGAGGGCGGCGAAATCGACAAACTGGTGAAGACCATCATCGACAAAATCTATACGGACAACAAAATCAAACTCATGGCGGAATCGCTCAAGGTGAACCGCAAATGCGAAGAATAGGAGGCATCATGCAGCAGGAGATTCTTTTCGCTACGAACAACGCCCACAAGCTGGAAGAGGTGCGGGCCATCCTCGGCGACGGGTACCGGCTCGTCACGCTGCGCGAGCGGGGCATTACGGAGGAGATTCCGGAAGAACAGCCCACCATCGAAGGCAATGCGCTCCAGAAGGCGCGGTACGTACATGCGCGGACGGGGGCGGACTGTTTCGCCGACGACACCGGGCTGGAAGTCGCGGCGCTGGGCGGTGCGCCGGGCGTGCACTCGGCGCGTTATGCGACCGACGGTCACGACTTCGAGGCCAATGTCCGGCTGCTGCTGCGCAACCTCGAAGGAGCCGCCGACCGCCGTGCGCGTTTCCGGACGGTCGTCGCACTGATACGGGACGGACGGGAATATACCTTCGAGGGAATCGTGAACGGTACCATTGCGGAGACCCCGTGCGGCGCGGCGGGTTTCGGGTACGACCCGGTCTTCATCCCCGACGGCTACGGAGAGACGTTCGCACAGATGCCCGCCGAACTGAAGAACGCCATCAGCCACAGGGCAATCGCCATCCGCCGGTTCGCGGAATTCATGCGGGAACAACCGAAGGCGTGATGCTCGCGGCCCGGCGCGGAGCAAGCGGGCCGGTTTCCGGACAGGGCGGAAAGGAATGCCGCACGAAAGAGACGGCACGAAAGACGCACCGCTTCCGGCCGGATGAGGAAAACGTTCCCTCCGGGGGCCATACTCCGGAGGCGGGGGAATCCGTTTGTATAGAGCCGAACGCATTCCCTTATTCGTATCTTTGCAGCATGGATTTCAAATTAGTATCCGACTACGAACCTACCGGCGACCAGCCGGAGGCCATCGCCGAACTCGTCCGTTCCATCGAAGGACACAGCCGGCACAATACCCTGCTCGGCGTCACCGGCTCCGGAAAGACGTTTACCATAGCGAACGTCATCGCCCGGCTGAAGCGCCCCACGCTCGTGCTGAGCCACAACAAGACGCTGGCGGCGCAGCTTTACGGCGAATTCAAGACCTTCTTTCCGGAGAATGCCGTCGAATATTTCGTATCGTATTACGACTATTATCAGCCGGAGGCCTATCTTCCGGCCTCCGATACCTACATCGAAAAAGACCTTTCCATCAACGAGGAGATAGAGAAACTGCGCCTGCGTACTACGGCATCGCTGCTTTCCGGACGCCGGGACATCGTCGTGGTGTCGAGCGTGTCGTGCCTGTACGGTATCGGGAATCCGGAAGATTTCCACGCTTCGAGCGTCAGACTGACCGTGGGGGAGGCCCCCGGTCGCAAGAAAATCCTTTACGCGCTCGTGGACGCCCTTTATACCCGTACCGAAACGGAACTTCAAAGCGGTACCTTCCGGGTGAACGGCGAAGTCATCGACGTCATGTCGGCATACAGCGACTCGGTTTACCGCATCTCGATGTTCGACGACGAAGTGGAACAAATCGCACGCATCGACCCCGAAAGCGGACAGGTGCTCGAACGGCTCGATACGGTGACGATATTCCCCGCCAACATGTTCGTGACGACGCGGGAACGTACCAACCGGGCCATCCAGCAGATACAGCTCGACCTGGGCGAACGGATAAGGTTTTTCGAGGAGGCGGGCCGGACGATGGAGGCGCAGCGCATCAAACAACGCGTGGAATACGACCTCGAAATGATAAAGGAACTCGGCTACTGTTCCGGTATCGAAAACTATTCGCGTTATCTCGACGGCAGGAAGGAGGGGACGCGCCCCTTCTGTCTGCTGGACTATTTCCCGGAGGACTACCTGCTGGTCATCGACGAAAGCCATGTCACCATTCCCCAAATCAGGGCGATGTACGGCGGCGACCGAGCCCGCAAGGAAAGCCTCGTGGAGTACGGTTTCCGGCTTCCTGCGGCTAAGGACAACCGTCCGCTCACCTTCAGCGAGTTCGAAGCGTTGGCGGGAACTTCTATTTATGTGAGTGCGACGCCGGCCGACTACGAGCTCACCAAGAGCGAAGGAGCCATCGTGGAACAGCTCATCCGTCCGACCGGTCTGGTGGACCCGCCCATCTCCGTGCGACCGACCGAGAATCAGATAGACGACCTTGTGGACGAAATACAGCTCCGCGCCGAAAAGGGAGAGCGGGTGCTCGTCACCACGCTCACCAAACGCATGGCCGAAGAACTGTCGAAGTATTTCGACCGTATCGGCATCCGCAACCGGTACATCCATTCGGAGGTGGAGACGCTCGAACGCATCCAGATTCTCGAAGACCTGCGGGCCGGTTCGTTCGACGTGCTCATAGGCGTGAACCTGCTGCGCGAAGGACTCGACCTTCC
Source organism: Candidatus Tidjanibacter gallistercoris (assembly GCA_019114205.1). GTDB lineage: Bacteria > Bacteroidota > Bacteroidia > Bacteroidales > Rikenellaceae > Tidjanibacter > Tidjanibacter gallistercoris. The sequence goes on from DXFY01000067.1 coordinate 103,918, forward strand.
GGAGGTGTCGCTCGTAGCCATCATGGATGCGGACAAGGAGGGATTCCTGCGCAGCGACAGGGCCCTGACGCAGACGGCGGGCCGCGCGGCCCGCAACGTGAACGGACAGGTCATCATGTATGCCGACCGGCGTACCGAAGCCATGCAGACGGCGATTGCCGAAAGCAACCGCCGCCGGGAGAAGCAAATCCGCTACAACGAGGAACACGGCCTCGTTCCCCGGCAGGCGCAAAAGAGCGGCAAGTCCGGCAACGACCTGCTGCTGAGCCTCGCCGAGAGCGAAAGCGCACCCTATCCCGTGACGAGCGGTTTCGCCATAGCTGCCGACATCAACGAATCGTATACTGCCATGAGCCTTCCCGAAGCCATCGCGGATGCCAAAGCCAAAATGGAAAAAGCGGCTGCCGACCTCGATTTCATCGCCGCAGCCAAATACCGCAACCATATGTATTCCCTTCAGGAGAAACTGCGCGTAGAGCGGGAGGAATCGGACAGGCGGCAGAAAAAGTAATGGGACGGACGGCAACTCGACTTGTGCGTTAAGCAAATGAACATCCGAGAATGGTTGTTGCAAATTCCGACTGATATGAAACTCTGTTCACCGCTTTGGAAGAAATATCGAAGAACTCAGTTCCGGTAATTGCCGCAATTTGTCTGCGTCGGCGGAATGATGTATTTTTGAGCAAAAGGACGGATAGACGGTTACCCGGAATGAAAGATTGATAATGGCAAAACGGAACAGGTTGGTCGTTCAGGATATCGAAATATCCCTGACGACAATTAATAAAGAGGATTATATCTGTATGACTGACATGGCTAATTTCAAAGACGGCCACAGTACTCCGGATATCATCATTCAGAATTGGTTAAGAAATCGAGATACGATTGAGTATCTGGGACTTTGGGAAAGTTTATATAATC
>DXFY01000068.1 GCA_019114205.1 Candidatus Tidjanibacter gallistercoris
ATGCCGCCATCGGGAATCGAGCGGACGCCTGCGGGTATGTCGAGGCTTTCGAGCGATTCGCAGCCGTAGAATGCGCCTTTGCCGATTTCGGTGAGGTTGGAGGGAAGGAGTACCGTACGCAGCGAACTGCATTCGTTGAATGTGGATTGGGGAATGACCGTTATGTTATCGGGAAGCGTTATCGCTTCGAGGGAGGAACAGCAGTAGAAGGCCCACTTGCCTATCTCGGTGACCGATGCCGGTATGTTGACGGTCCTGAGTGCCGAACACTTGTAGAATGCGACGACGCCGATTTTGGTGAGGGTTTCGGGCAGGGTGACCGTTTCGAGGTTCGTGCACTTTCCGAAGCAACCCGTATGAATGACATCGTGGGTGGCCTTGCCGTCGGCTATCTCGGTAATGTTGCGCGGCAGTACGATGGATTTTAGTTTTGTATTGTTGGCGTAGTAATTCCCGAACGAGGCGGTTTCGTTGTCGGCGGCCGAGAAGTCGAGTACGGCGTCTGCACCCATTGCCGCTGCGATTTCGGCGTGCAAGTCTTCGGTTACGACGCCGGAGTGTTCGGTCTTGACGTTCAGTGAGGTAAAGCCGTCGGGTATGGTTTCGCTCCATTCGCCGCCGTCGGCCTGGAACAATACCACGGACTGGAGGTCTTCCGCAGTTATCTGCGCGGATATACGGTAGGTGTCGCCGGCCTTCAGGGCCATGCCTTCGAGCCTGCGGGTGTGGTTGACCTGCGCGCCGTTTTCATCGGCAAACGTATAGGTTACCTTTACGGTCTTGCCCGTAAGGTCGGCCGGATAGACGACGGCTGCGGCGAATACGTTCCCGGCATCGGGTTCCGCATTCAGGGTGCAGCCCCCGTCGGGGAAGGAGAGTACGACCGATTCGGAACCATCCTCGACCGTGCCCTGTTCGCCGTCGGTTATGGAAGCCCTGCCGGCCAGCGAGGCGCCCGTTGCAGCGATGCTTATGGAGGTGAGTTGATACCCCTTTATGTCGGTCGTGTAGGGGTCGAACCAGATATACGAGGCCATGTGCGACAGGGTAAAATTGCCGTCCGTGTCGGACAGGGCATACCCGAAGTCGCCGTTGGCACCCAGGTCGATGGCGTAGGGTGCCTGCTGTGTTTGTTCGGCGGGAACGAGCGCACGGTCGCCGGTGTCGCCCGTCTCGTTGTAATACACTTTGAACGGAGCCTCGCCGGAGAGGTCTTCAAAAACGAACTGTGCCGTTTCTGCGGTGCTTTCCGCCGGTTTGCTTTTCATGCCGTTTACCCATACGGCATCGTCGGCGCTCCACAGGAAGGGAATCGACGTATCGGCGACGTCGCCGAACGACGTGCGCGTGTCGGGGGCGGCAGCGCGGCCCGTGAGTACGACCTTGCGTCCGTTACCCGTGGTATCGGTTGTCTCTTTCGTGCAGCTTCCGAGTCCGGCTGCAACGAGCATGGATATGAAGAACAGTATTGTTTTTTTCATGATTCGTCGTATTTTGTAAGAAGGATTTACCATTGATGCCATTCGCTTTCGCCTGCACCGCCGCCGGAAAGGTTGGAATCGGCGCTGACCTCGACGGAAGCCACTACGGTGGTCGTCGCGCCGACAGCCACTACCGATACGGTGCCGGACTGCTCGGCATAGGCGTTGGGCCTTGCGGGAGCGGTGACGAGCATATAGTCGTCATAAAGTTTCACCCTCCAGCCGTCGGGTTTGGATATGGAAGTATATTGTACCCCGGACTGCGTAACAGCCACGTTGGCGGATTGTCCGTAACCGAGTACGAGCATCGTGCGGTCGAAGGCAAACGTCACTCCGATGAATTTCTGCAACTTGATGACCTCGCCGTCGGCAAGTGTGATAATCACTTCCGTCGGAGTTTCCTCGATGTCTTGCAGGAAGCTGTCGCCGTCCTCGCCGGAGGCTTTGACCCAGCCGTCGTTGCCGTCGGGTATCCTTTTGCCGTCTATCGTCCAGTAGTTTTCTGCATCGACGGCTATGACGGGCGTCGCGCCGTCGGCACCGGTCACGGGCAGCGGGTCGCCGTTGCTGTCCGTTATGAAGTCGGTCTTGCCGTCGGTCGTTATCGTCCAGTAATATACGCCTCCTTCTTCCTTGACGCCCACGATGGGGGCATCGGCTCCCGACTGGCCGTGTGTGAGGACGATGCTGCTGCCGTCGCTGAAGATGATTTTGTAACCCTCGCCCGTATCCACAACCTCTACGACCTGTTTGCCGGTCTGTACGGCGCCGACGAGCAACTGCAATGCGCTGATGTCGTCGTTAATCGCGTCGATGCGCGAATTGATTTTTTCGATTTCGTCCCACAGGGCCGAATCGTCGTATTTGTCGGCGCACGAGCATAGCCCCCCCGCCAATACGATGCAGGTAATGATAATCGTCAGTTTTTTCATCATAATCCGATATGTTTAAATAAAACGTCTGTGTTCCGGGGCTGTCCTGTCGTTGCCTCCCTTTTGGATAACCGACCGCTTCCGAAAGGGGAGGCGATGAAGCATGTTTCATCGCTTCCGGCGGCCGGTTCCTTTGCGGAGTCCGCAGCGTATTGCCGGCGTCGTTCCCCAAGGCGGGAGAATGTGCGGCATATACGATGCAAAATCCGTCGGCACAGGTTCAGTGCATGTGCCGACGGGATGCGTCCTGCGGCCGAACCGTTGGATTGCGACCGGACGATAACTAAGAAGAAGTAGCGAAATGCTGTCCGGAAATAAATCGGAAAACCATCGACTTCCCTCTCATTCTCCGTGAGACCGAAACCCTAATTTTACAGGCAGGTCTTCTGACTCGTCCCTGTACCGACGCCTTCCCGGAATATTCCAGTGGCAAAGAGTGTCGGAACCGTTTTCCCTCTTTGATTGAGAGGGACGGGACTTACAGCAGCGGGAACTGTTGCCGATTCTCACGGCATTCCCTTTTAATCCCTTTCGCATGTCCGGTGACATGCACGGGGAACCTGTACGGTGGCAAAAGTACGAATTAATTTTCGGATTTTGCGCATCCCTTTTCTAAAATCGACCGTCCGGTTTCGGCAGCCGGAAAGGAATGCCGGGCTGCACTTTATATTTTGTACGGCGTATTCTTTATATATATTTTTGTGCGGGCCGTTCGCAGCCGGCGACCATACCGGAGAGGCTTGCGTGCGGCGGTAATACGATGCGTAATTTTTGGATATGAAGTACGACAATTCTACGGTGCGTCGTCAGGACAGACTTTTGGACGAAGCACGGGCTGCGGCGTTGCTGCAGGGCGGCGAATACGGTTTCCTTGCACTTGGAGGCCGGGAGGGAGGATACGGAATCCCGGTCAGTTATGCGGAGGAGGCGGGCCGCATCTACATTCATTGCGCTCCGGAAGGAGAGAAACTGCGGCGTATTGCGCAGGATGACCGGGCGACCTTCTGCGTGGTGGGGTGTACCGCACCCTGCCCGGAGCGTTTCACGACCGAGTATGAAAGCGTGTTGGTTTCCGGACATTTGTCGGTGGTCGCCGACGATGCCGAACGGCTGCATGCGCTCGAACTGATTGTGCAAAAGTATGCTCCCGGATACGAGGAAAAGGGGCGTGAATATGCTGCCCGGTCGTTCGGCCGTACCACGATACTGCGGTTGGATGCGGAAAGGATGACGGGCAAGTGTAAAAAGCTCATCGGGTAACGGGGAAGGTAAGACTGCCGTTGTTTTTTCGGACGCTTGGGGGAGGCCTGCCGGTTTTGAGGCAGTCCTCCCCCTGGCGTTTGTCGGCCGGTTGTAAAATGTTCCGGTAAATCGAGATAATATAAATAGGTTGTCTCCGGATATAAAAATACTTATTTTGGCAGGCGCATACCGGGGGGGACGCTCTTCTGTTTGCGGTCGGAGGCGGCGGAATGGCCGTACGGAGCGGTAGCCGTTCGTCTCCGGTTACGATTACGATTACCTATTAATCTCATAATGTATGTCGAAGAAATTTTTGTTTTCATTGGCAGTGTTTCTCGCCGTGGCGGCGGGAATGGCCGCACAGGAGCTTCCCTATGACCCGGAGCTCCGCAAAGGCGTGCTCGACAACGGCATGACCTATTACATCCGCCACAACGCCAAACCGGAGGGACAGGCCGAGTTCTGGATTGTACACAATGTGGGGGCCGTACAGGAAGAAGATTCGCAGCAGGGACTCGCCCATTTTCTGGAACATATGGCATTCAACGGGACGGAGCATTTTCCCGATGAGCAATTGTCGGAGTGGTGCGAAGGGATAGGCGTGAAGTTCGGGAACGACCTGAATGCCTTCACGACACGGGAGTACACCTGTTATAATATATCCAACGTACCGCTCGTACGTGAATCCGTCGTGGATTCCTGTCTGTTGATTCTGCACGACTGGTCGCATTATATTGCGCTCGAAGGCGACGAGATAGACCGGGAGCGGGGAGTCATTATCGAGGAGCTGCGTCAGGGGGAGGGGGCCGGTACCCGCCTGTGGCGTCGGTCGGCCCCGTTGCTGTACGGCGATACGCGGTATGCTACCCGTAACCTGATTGGTTACATCGATGGGCTGAACGGTTTTTCGCACAGCGAACTCCGCGATTTTTACAACCGTTGGTACCGTCCCGATTTGCAGGCGGTTATCATCGTGGGGGATTTCGATGTGGATGCGATGGAAGCGAAGGTGCGGGAGGTCATGTCCGGGATTCCGGCCCGTGAGCATCCCGAATCGAAGCAACGGATAACCCTGCCCGAAAATACGGAACCCCTCGTGGGATTGTTTACCGACCCCGAACAGCTCCAGACCTTTTTCAACCTTTATTACAAAAGGGCTGCGGTGCCGTTTCGGGACCGTAGTACGCGGCAGGGATACCGGCTCGCGCTTTGCGACGGCATGATGATGTATGCGCTGAACCTCCGTCTGGCCGAGCTTGCCATGCGGCCCGATGCGTCGTTCGTGTCGGCTTTTATCGCCGGCGACCCACTTGCCAGCTTTGCTGCCGATGTGTTGTGTCTGTCGGCGAATGTGCGGGAAGGAGAACTGCTGCGTGCGTTCACCGAGCTCTATACCGAAATGGAAAAGGTATCCCGTTACGGGTTTACCGAGGCGGAGTTCGAGGTAGTGAAGGCCAACTTCAAAGGGATGGTGCAGCGTACTTTCGACAGCCGCAACGACCGTTACAGCAGTGAGTTTGCAAGCAGTTACCGCAATAATTTTCTGTACAACGAACCCGTGATGGATGCGCAGACCTGCTATGAAACGGATATGGCCATCATTGGAGAGATAACGGCGGAGGAACTCAATGATTATGCGAAACGACAGTTCGCCGATGAGAATCAAGTACTTATTGCCTATGCTCCGGAGGATGCACCGGGACTGCCGACAGTCGAAGAGCTGGAGAAGGCCATGGTGCGGGTGCGCGGTGCCGTGCTGGAAGGAAATCCTGAAGAGGCAGCCGTTGCGCCGCTGATGCCGGAGGATGTGCGTCTGAAGGGGGCCCGTGTGAAGAAGACGGAGGAAGGCGTTTTCGGTTCGACGGTGTGGACACTCCGCAACGGGGTGCGCGTCGTGGTGAAGCCTACCGACTTCATGGCCGACCAGGTGTGTCTGTATGCCAATATGCCGGGCGGACTGGCTTTGCTTGCCGACGAAGAGCTGTTGGCAGTCAAGATGTTGGAGTCTTACCTTCCGCAGGCGGGAGTCGCGGATTTGGACGCCGCACTGCTGCGCAGGCAGCTCGCCGGGAAATCGGTGTCTTACCGGGTCGCGACCGGATTCTATACGACCGGTTTTTCGGGTATGACCTCTCCGAAAGACCTGGAGACGCTGTTTCAGCTGGTTTATCTGTTCCTTACTCGCCCCCGGTTCGACGAGGGAACGTTCGGCGTGGTAATGGAGCAGTTGCGGGAGTACTATCGGAACCGGGCGGACGACCCGTCGTTCCGCTACGAGCAGGAGGTGCAGGAAACCTTGTACGGCAATTCGCCGCGCCGGCCCTATTGCACGTACGACGACATCGACGGCATCACGCTGGAGCAGTTGCAGCATGTTTATCATAAGCTGTACGGCAATTCGGGACAGTTCACCTTCTACATTACGGGCAACGTGGACGAAGAAACGCTGCGGCCGATGGTGGAAAAATACCTCGGTTCCCTGCCGCGTGCCGCACATCGTGCCGTATGGGTGGACGACGGGGTACGCATACCGTCCGGAAAGGTGGAGAACCGATTTGCCGTGAAAATGGAGCAGCCGAAGGTGTCCGTTTGTACGGTGTTCACGGGCAGGATGCCTTATACGTTGGAAAACAGGCTTGCCATGACAATGCTCGGACAGTTGCTCGAAATCCGTTATACAGCTGTTATGCGTGAGGAGAAGGGCGGAACGTACAGCGTAGGTGTGAGCGGAACGGTGCAGCATTATCCCGTGCAGCAATACCGTTTGTCGGTAATGTATGAAACGGCGCCTGAAAAGTTGGATATGCTTCGCCCGGACGTTACGGCCGAGCTGGCACGTATAGCCCGCGAAGGGGCGGACGAGGCTGACCTGGCCAAAGTCAAGGAGTATCTGGCGAAATCCGGCCCGGAAAAGTTCCGGAGCAATTGGTATTGGCTGGAAGTGCTGGACGATTACTACCTGAACGGCAATGACGGCATGACCGGTTATATGGAGGTGATTGACGGGTTTACCCCGAACGATTTCAGGGAACTCGCAGCTCGGATACTGACCGACGGGAACATGGTGGAGGTCATCATGGAACCCGAACCGGAAGTACCTGCCGAATAGAAGTACGGTGCTTGATGCAGCAGCCGCATATCCCGTCGGGGTATGCGGCTTTTCCGTGCGGTCGGCGGGGCGTTGTCCCGTCCGGTCTTTTTATCTCCGGGCCTTCGGCGGCCGGGGAACGATACGGCTGGGAATCTTCGGGGGAGGCAGCCGCAGCCGGTCAGCGCAACCCTTCTTCGGTCACGGTGCGGAGCACCCGTTCGAGACGCAGTGCGAGCAGGTTGTAAAAATAGCAGCTTCCCAGCGACAGAACGCTTTGCAGTCCCGTGTGGTTGAAGACCATCACTTCGTCGGCACCGGGGATTTCCGATGCGGAGAGGGGGCGTTCTGCGACGGGAATCCCTGCCAGGACGCATGCCCGCCACATCAGTTCGCGTTCGGTGCAGGCGGGAAACGTTTCGGTGGGCGGGGTGAGGAGCACGCCGTCGCGGGCGAGGAAGACCGGATAATCGCCGCACGATACCAGCTGCCCGGCCCGGTTGCAGTGCAGGGCGATGTGGCATCCGGCGCGTTCCGCGAACCCCTGCATGTAGCGTGAGGCGGCGAGCGAAACGGCGGTGCGGTGGCCGCAGAACGGGATTTCGTAGTTCGTGAGCACCGCCTTCGGGCGGATGCTGATGAGCTCGTAGCCGCGGTATATCGTAGAGGGACCTGCGGTGACGAGGATGTCCGGCTCCGCTTCCCGGTCCGCACCGTCGGGAGGCAGCAGGTGGACGTACGCCACGTTTCCCAGCCGGGGCATGCGGTCGGCATCGAGCAGGGCGGCGATGTCCTGTCCGATGCGGTCGGCGTCGAGGCGGGGCGGCTTCCCGTAGAGTTTTCCGTACGATGCCGCGGCGCAGGCGAGCTGTTTTTCCGGATAGAGCGGTCGATGCCCAGCCGTATTGACCGCGGCGTATATGTAGTTGGTGTGGAGCAGCCGATGCGTCGGGCACCGTTCGTCGCGTCCGTCGAGCAGTTCGCCGTTGAGACAAATGTGCGGGGTGCCGGTCATGCCATGAAGATTTTGAGCAGCAACTCCCGCAGCAGTTCGCCGTCGTCCTGCGAACCGCCGTCGATGCCTTTGCTGCGCATGTCGTACTCGCGCAGCAGGCCGAGGATGAGGAACACCTTCCGGTTCGGGTAGAGGGAGGCCGCCTGTTTGTATTCGTTGAGGAAGAAGGGGTTGGGTAACTTGAGCAGGGCGCTCAGTTCGGCATCCGAAGCCATCGGGACGTTCCGGTGCCTGGTTTCCCACCGTTTGTAATTGACGATGAAGATGCGTTGGAAGTGGGTGAACAGAGCGCTGAGCGTTACCGTCAGCGGATTGTCCTTCGGATTGCGGCGGAAGTGGTCGGCGATGAGCATGGCGCGGGCCATGTTCTTTTCCGAGATGGCTTTCGTCAGTTCGAAGTTGTTGAAATCCTTGCTGATGCCTATGTTTTCCTCGATGTGCTGCGCGGTGATGCGCTTCGTCCCTTCGGGCAGGCGGGTGAGCAGCTTGGCCAGTTCGTTGGAAATTTTGGCGATATCCGTTCCGAGGTGGTCGGTGAGCATGCCCAGCGCCTTGGGTTCGATGGCGCACCCTTTCGATTGCACGAACTCGCCGAGCCATGCCGTGATTTCGTAGTCGCGCGGACGCACCGATTCGAGCACTTCGCCCTTCTGGGCGATGTGTTTGTAGAGCTGCGTGCGTTTGTCGAGGCTTTTCCCCTTGCAGCAGATGACGAGAATCGTGGAGGGCGATGGGGCGGCCGTATAGAGCGCGAGCTGTTCGGGTTTGCGCAGTGCCTGCGCTTCCTTGACGATGACCACTTCGTACCGTCCCATCATGGGCATCTGGCGGGCGTAGTTGATGATGGTGCCCTCGTCGGTGTCCTTGCCGTAGACGACGATTTGGTTGAAATCCCTTTCGGCATCGGTGAGTACCGTTCCGGCGAGCAGGTCGGCGATGCCGTCGATGAAATACCCTTCCTCGCCCATGAGCAGGTACACGGGGGCGTAGCGTCCCCCCGCTATCTCTTTCCGCAGCCGTTCGTAAGTGGCTACGGTATCCCTGAATGTCGTCTTTCCGCTGCTCTTGGCCATCGTTCCGCTTTCTGTCGTCCGTGCGGGGCAGGGAGGCGTTCCCTGCGGAGCGCCCGCCCGCCGCGCCTATATGGTTTCCCGCCGGAGCAGGAGTATGTTTTCCGTTCGGTCCGTCACTCGGTAGCGGTCGTCGATGCGGCGGCCCACCACCCATACGATGTCTTCTCCGCTTACCAGTACGAACTGCCTTCCCTTTTCCGGAAGGGATACTTTTTCGTTAATCAGGAAGTCGCTGACCTTCTTGTGTCCGTCCATTCCGAAGGGGACGAACGTGTCGCCCTCGTGCCACCTGCGCAGCTTCATGGGCCATTGGAGCCGGTCGGCATCGAGCAGGGCTACGTTTTCCGGTACGTGCAGGTTTCCGATGTTGTCGATGTCGGTATGCCGGACGAGGATGACACTGTTGCCGCAGTAGACCTTGTGCGCCGCGGAGGAGAGTTCCGTCTCGCACGGGTCTTCGCACGCTACCGGAACGACGACAATCCGTCCACGGTCGATGTATGCGGCGTAGTCCTTCGAGTAGAAGCGTTTGCCGGTGGCGCCGCGCTGGAGCGATTCCACGAGACCGTCCACGACATCGCCTTTGAAGCCGTATCCGGAGCTCATGATTTCGTATATCACGTAGTTGAGCGGCATGCGCGGGTCGATGGCCGCAGGGTCTATCGTCACGATACCGTCCGAAGTGCTGACCGCCTCTTTCATGATGGCCTCGATGCACCGGTCGATGAAGAGCTGGGCGTCCGTGAGCCGGCTGATGTTGGCGCCCATCAGTTCGGTGAAGTTCGGATTGATGGTGCGCAGTATCGGTACGATGCCGAGCCGTATCTTGTTGCGCATGTATTTCGTCGAGCGGTTCGACGAATCTTCCCGGAACGGGATGTCGTGCGCTGTGGCGTAGTCGAGTATCTCGCGCCGCGAGGCGAACAGCAGCGGGCGGATGATTTTGCCGTTCACCTTGTGGATGCCCGTGAGCCCCTTCAGTCCGGTGCCGCGCATCAGGTTGATGAAGAACGTCTCGATGGAGTCGTCGGCATGGTGGGCGATGGCGATGGCGTCGTAGCCGTGTTCGGCGCTCAGCTCGCGGAACCATTCGTAGCGCAGGCGCCGCGCGGCTATCTGTACCGATTCGCCGGTAGCCTCCATTTCGCCCTGCGTGTCGAAACGGCGGTTGAAAAAGGGGATGCCGTAGCGGGCCGCACGCTGCTCCACGAGCGTTTCGTCCTCGTCCGACTCCTCGCCCCTCAGCTGGAAATTGCAGTGGGCAACCCCTACCTTGTATCCCGCCGAGACGAACAGGTCCATCATGACCATGGAGTCCACCCCGCCGCTGACGGTCAGCAGGATTTTCGCATCCGGTTCCACCAGGGCATGTTCCCTGATATACTTTTGAAATTTCTCTTCGAGCATAAGTCGTCGTATCTCTTCGTCGCGGCCGCCTTCCGGACGGCCCGTATGTCTTTGCTCCTTACCTTGCCGCTCCGTGCGGGACATGCCGCCGCCGGAACGCTGCGCGGGCATTCCCGCGCTACCATATGTTCACTTCAGTCCCTATCCTGATTCCGAACAGAGCCTCCACATCGTCGGTAATCCGCCGTGCCAGCGCCGTCACCTCGCTCCCGGTCGCCCCGCCGAGATTCACGAGAATGAGGGCCTGCCGATGGTATACGCCCGCCCTGCCGAGCGACTTTCCTTTCCATCCGGCCTTTTCGATGAGCCATCCGGCCGGTATCTTGACGCCGTCCCCGGCCGGGTAGGAGGGCATGTCGGCGTACTGCCTCCGGATTCGTTCGGCGTGTTCCGCGGCGATGACCGGATTTTTGAAGAAGCTGCCCGCGTTGCCCGTTACGGCCGGGTCGGGCAGTTTCGCAGCGCGTATCCGCCGCACGGCTGCCCGTATGCTCTCCGGCGTGGGGGGACCGGCCGTTTCCATTTCCTGCGCGAGCGCGGCATAGCCGAGGTTGGGGCGCGGGACGCGCGAGAGGCGGAAGTTCACGGCGGTAATGACCGCCTTGTCTTTCAGCGCACGTTTGAAGATGCTGTCTCGGTAGCCGAAGCCGCAGTGTTCGCCCGCGATGGAGGCTTCTTTCAGCGTGTGCAGGTCGAGCGTTTCCACCGACTCGACGATGGCGCCGACTTCCGCACCGTAGGCGCCGATGTTCTGTACCGGTGCAGCACCGACGGTACCCGGAATGGCGGTCAGGTTCTCGGCGCCCCACAGACCGAGCGCAGCGCAGCGTTCCACGAAACGCTCCCAGTCCAGTCCTGCTTCTGCCCGCACCCGCACGGTGTCGCCGGAGGCGGTTCCCACGGAAAACCCGTCGCCGACCGGATGCAGGAGCGTACCGCGGAAATCGCCGGTGAAGAGGATGTTGTTGCCTCCGCCGAGTACCGCGATGCGTTCCTTCCGCAGGTTCGGATGCGCGGCGAGGTAGCCGCGCAGGTCGGCCGCTCCGTCGAATTCGACGATGCGTTCGGCGCGGGCGTCCACACCGAAACTGTTCCGGGGCCGGAGGTCGGCATGAAGCAGTTCTCTTGTCATAGCCGCAAATTTACCCAAATTTTCCGGAATTGTCCCGGTCGGGAGCGATTCGCGGGCGGATGCGCACGATTCCCTGGCGGGGGACGGCAGGGGGCGGAATTGGGCGTCCTGGTGCAAAAAAAAGTATTTTCCGGTTTGTTTTTTAATAACAAGATTTGGACATCACGAAAGAAATAATGTTTATCTTTGGGAATCGTTGGATTCAAACAGGAAGGGTCATGTTGGAGAAGCGCGATGCGGATGCCGTCAGGGCGCACGGTATCAGCATTGAAGCCGTCGAGGAACAGCTCGAGGGTTTCAGGACGGGATTCCCGTACATAGATATTGTCCGGCCCGCGTCGGCGGGCGACGGCATCGTACGGTTCGATGCGGAGCGTTTGGCCTCCCTCGGACGCAGGTACGACGGGGCGTGCGCCTCCCGACGCGTGGTTAAGTTCGTGCCGGCATCGGGGGCGGCGACGCGGATGTTCCGCGACCTGTACGATTTTCTCGCGTCGGGCCGGGAGAACGGCGTGTCGGCCGAAGTGCTCGCATCGCTCGACCGGTTCGCTTTTTACGACCGCCTGCGCACCGTGCTCCCCGCCGGGGCCGCTCCGGAGGAAATCGTGCGACGCATCGTCGGTCCGGAGGGGCTCGGCTACGGCAGCCTGCCCAAGGCGCTCATCCTGTTCCACCGTTATCCCCGCGAAGTGCGCACGGCGCTGGAAGAACACCTGACCGAAGGGGCGCAGTATGCCTCCTGCGGCGGCCGGGTGGCCATCCACTTCACCGTGTCGCCGGAGCATATCGCCGGATTCCGCTCCCTGCTGGAGGAAGCGCTGCCCCGGTACGGCGAACGGTTCGGCGTGGAGTACGACGTTTCCATGTCCGTGCAGAAGCGTTCGACGGATACCATCGCCGTCGATGCGGAAAATCGTCCGTTCCGGAACGGGGACGGAACGCTGCTGTTCCGGCCGGCCGGCCACGGTGCGCTCATAGAGAATCTGAACGACATCGACGCCGACCTGATTTTCATCAAGAACATAGACAACGTGACTACCGATTCCCGGCGCGGGGATACGGTGGTGTACAAGAAGGCGCTCGCCGGTCTGCTGCTCGAAGTGTCCGAACAGGCGCACGAATACCTGCGCATGCTCGACGGGGGGCTTCCCGACGATGCCGTAACCGCACGCATGGCCGGTTTCGTGCGCGATACGCTGCATGTCGGCCTGCCCGACGGGTTCGGGGAATGCACCGCACGGGAGCGCGCCGCCTTCCTGCGCAGGGTACTCGACCGCCCGGTGCGGGTGTGCGGCATGGTGCGCAACGAGGGGGAGCCGGGCGGCGGCCCGTTCTTCGCGCGCAGCGGCAGCGGGCTGGTGTCGCTCCAGATAGTGGAATCGTCGCAGATTGCGCCCCAGCGCAGGGAGGTGATGCGGCAGGCCACCTATTTCAATCCGGTGGACCTCGTGTGCGGCGTTCGGGATTACCGGGGGCGGAAGTACGACCTGACGCGGTACGTGGACCGTTCGGCCGGATTCATCTCCGAAAAGTCGAAGGACGGGCGTCCGCTGCGGGCCATGGAGCTGCCCGGTCTGTGGAACGGCGCTATGTCGGACTGGAACACCGTATTCGCCGAAGTACCCGTCACGACGTTTACGCCGGTGAAGGTCGTGACCGACCTGTTGCGTCCGGGCCACCGGAGCTGATGCGGCGGATTCTTTGCGTTGCGGCATACTATTTCGGCCGGTCGGCCGTTACCCGCATGAGCCGCTGCACGGCGCAGGAAACGGAGCAATGAATGATAAAAACAGATAACAGCATGGAAAACAGACTTCAGGAACTGACCAACAAACTCTATGAAGAGGGGCTGGCCAAAGGCCGCAGCGATGCGGAAAAACTCGTCGCCGATGCACAGGAGCAGGCTGCGCGCATCGTGAAGGATGCCGAGGAACGGGCGGAGGCCATCGTCGGGGACGCACGCCGCAAGGCCGAGGAGCTGAGCAGGAACACCATGACCGAGATAACCCTCGCAGGCCGCCAAGCGGTCGGTGCACTCAAGGAGCGCATCTCGGAGATGATAATCGCCAAGACCATATCGGGTTCGGTGCACGAGGCTGCGGTGGACCCCGCTTTTATCCGGGAGATGCTGCTCGCTGTCGCGGCCGGCTGGCGCGCCGATGCCGCCGGCAAGGTGACGCTCTCGGCGCTGCTGCCGGCCGAGTGGAAGGAACGGTTCGGCAAGGAGTTCGAGGCCGCTGCCGGGAGCCTGCTCGCCCAGGGCGTGGAGGTCGGTTATTCCGATAGCGTGCGGAGCGGTTTCCGGATAGGGGAGAAGAACGGCGGCTATTACATCAGTTTCTCCGAAGCCGATTTCGATGCGCTGCTTTCCGAATTTCTGAAAGAGCGGGTGGCGAAGATGCTTTACGGCGAAAAATAGAAAGCCATGTTCCGGAAAGATTACTATTGTCTCGTCGCGGGACTTCGGGAGTATTCGCTCGAATCGGATACGAAGGGGTTCGACGCGCCGGCCCTTATCGCAGAGATAAAGGAGGAACTCTCCGGCCGCGACCGGAAGACGGCGGAACTCCTCTATACGTACTACGATATAGAAAACATCGTCGCGCTGCGGGCCGGACGGGAACGGCTCAGTGCGCTGGGCAATCTCTCGCGCGGGGAGCTGGAACAGGAGCTCGCCTCGCCTTCGCGCCTGCCCGCACCGCTGGGCAGGGTGATTGCCGTTTTCGATGCCGCCGGAAAGGAGGGCGGCGATGCGGATGACGGGGAAAGAGTCGATATGGAACAGTCCCTCGAACGGAATCTGTTCGCGGCCTATTACGACGCATGCGCCCGTTCGTCGTCCCGTTTCATGCGCCGCTGGTCGGCATTCGACCGGACGCTGCGCAACATATCGGCGGCATTCGCCGCACGGCGCCGCGGGATTCCCGTGGCGGAAGTTATCGTGGGTACGGGCGATATCGAGAGCGCCCTCGTGCGCAGTTCCGCGGCCGACTTCGGCATCAAGGGCGACGTGGCCTACGTGGACCAGGTGATGCTCGCCGTCTCCGACGAGGGCGACCTGCTCGAAAAGGAGCACCGCATCGACGCCATCCGCTGGGACATGGCCGACGAACTGACGCTGACGGATTATTTCGACCTCGACTTCATCCTCGGCTATTTGGTCAAGGTGAACATCATCCACCGCTGGGCGGCGCTCGATGCGCAGCGCGGCAGGGAGATGCTCCGCAGGCTGGTGGACGGACTGAAGGAGACGGGTACGCTGCCCGACACGGAAACCGATAAAAACAGAACAACGATATGAAGACCAAAGGAAAAGTAACCGGCATCATTTCCAACATCGTCATCGTGAAGACAGAAGGCCCGGTGGCTCAGAACGAGATAGCCACGGTGGTGCTCGGCGATGTGCGGATGATGGCCGAAGTCATCAAGGTAGTCGGGCGGGACGCCTACATACAGGTGTTCGACAGTACGCGCGGCCTGCGGGTAGGTGCCGAGGTGGAATTCGAGGGACACATGCTCGAAGCGACGCTCGGCCCCGGCATCCTCTCGAAGAATTACGACGGGCTGCAAAATGACCTGGCCGGCATGGACGGTCTGTTCATCCGGCGCGGTCAGCGTACCGCTCCGCTGGACCGGGAGGCGCTGTGGGAGTTCGAGCCGCTGGCCGCACCGGGCGACCGGGTGGAAGCCGGCGACTGGCTCGGTCAGGTGAAGGAGCAGTGGATTATGCACAAAATCATGGTTCCGTTCGCCTTCGAGGGCACCTACACCGTGCGGAGCGTCGCGGCGCCCGGAAAATATACCATCGAACAGACGGTGGCCGTGCTGGAAGATGCGCAGGGGGTGGAACATCCCGTGACGATGGTGCAGCGGTGGCCGGTCAAAAAGCCGATTAAGGCGTACGTCTCCAAGCCGCGTCCGTCGCGCATCCTCGAAACGGGCGTGCGGCCAATCGATACTTTCAACCCGATAGCCGACGGCGGTACGGGATTCATTCCGGGGCCGTTCGGTGCGGGCAAGACGGTGTTGCAGCATGCCATAGCAAAGCAGGCCGAGGCCGACATCATCATCATGATAGCCTGCGGCGAGCGCGCCAACGAGGTGGTGGAAATCTTCGCGGAGTTCCCCCGTCTGGACGACCCCCATACGGGACACAAGCTGATGGAGCGTACGACCATCATCTGCAATACGTCCAACATGCCCGTCGCCTCGCGCGAGGCTTCCGTCTATACGGGTATGACTATCGGGGAGTATTACCGTGCGATGGGGCTCAAGGTGCTGATTCTGGCCGACTCCACGTCGCGCTGGGCGCAGGCGCTGCGCGAGATGAGCAACCGTCTGGAGGAGTTGCCCGGTCAGGACGCCTTCCCGATGGACCTTTCGGCCATCATTTCGAATTTCTACGCCCGCGCGGGGCTGGTGAACCTGCGCAACGGCGCGACGGGTTCGGTGACGTTTCTCGGTACGGTGTCGCCCGCGGGCGGCAACCTCAAGGAACCGGTGACGGAGGCCACGCAGAAGGCGGCGCGGTGTTTCTATGCCCTGTCGCAGCAGCGTGCCGACAGCAAGCGCTATCCGGCCATCGACCCGCTGGAGAGTTATTCCAAGTACCTCGAATATCCGGAAATCATCGAGTACCTCGACCGGCGCATAGAACCGGGATGGGCGGACCTCGTGAACCGGGGCAAAACCATCGTGCAGCGCGGCAAGGAGGCTGCCGAACAGATAGACATCCTCGGCGACGACGGTGTTCCGGTCGAGTACCACGACCGCTTCTGGAAGAGCGAACTCATCGACTTCGTCATCCTGCAGCAGGACGCTTTCGATGCGGTGGATGCGAACACGCCGCTCGAAAGGCAGCGCTACATGTACAACCTCGTGCTCGACATTTGCGACCGCAGGTTCGAATTCGACGACTTCCAGACCTGTGTCGCGTTCTACAAATCGCTCATCAACCTCTTCAAACAGCTCAACTATTCCGAATGGGAGAGCGACCGGTTCGCCGAGTACCGGGCGCGTATCGACGAGCTGCTCGAGACGAAGGAGTCCAACCGATAAAATCCGTCACTGCCATGACAACGAAAGCATTTCAGAAGATATACACCAAGATAGAGAACATAACCAAGGCGACCGTGACGGTCAGGGCGCAGGGGGTCGGCAACGACGAACTGGCCACCGTGGGCGGCAAGCTCGCGCAGGTGGTGCGCATTGCGGGCGACGACATCACCCTTCAGGTGTTCCAGGGTACGGAGGGCATCGCCACCGATTCGGAAGTGGTGTTCCACGGCGAACCGCCCGTGCTGCGGGTGAGCGACGACCTGGCGGGTCGTTTCTTCGACGCTTACGGCAATCCGCTCGACGGGGGCATGCCGGTCGGGGGCGAGGCACGGGAGATAGGCGGCCCGACGGTGAATCCGTTCAAGCGCATCCAGCCTTCGGAACTCATCGCCACCGGTATCGCGGGCATCGACCTGAACAACACCATCGTGTCGGGGCAGAAGATTCCCTTCTTCGCCGACCCAGACCAGCCCTACAACCAGGTGATGGCCGATGTTGCGCTGCGTGCGCAGGCCGACAAAATCATCCTCGGCGGTATGGGCATGACCAACGACGACTACCTCTATTTCAGGAATTTGTTCGAGAATGCCGGGGTGCTCGACCGTATCGTATGTTTCGTGAACACGACCGAGAATCCGCCCGTGGAACGGCTGCTGGTGCCGGACATGGCGCTCACGGCGGCGGAGTATTTCGCCGTGGACAAGGGCGAAAAGGTGCTGGTGCTGCTTACGGACATGACGCTCTATGCCGATGCGCTGGCCATCGTCGCCAACCGTATGGACCAGATACCTTCGAAAGATTCCATGCCGGGGTCGCTCTATTCCGACCTGGCCAAGATATACGAAAAGGCCGTGCAGCTTCCCAACGGCGGTTCGATAACCATCATCGCCGTGACGACGCTTTCGGGCGGCGACATTACCAATGCCGTCCCCGACAACACGGGGTATATCACCGAGGGGCAGCTTTTCCTGCGCAAGGACAGCGACACGGGCAAGGTCATCGTAGACCCCTTCCGGAGTCTGTCGCGACTGAAACAGCTCGTCATCGGGAAGAAGACGCGGGAGGACCATCCGCAGGTAATGAATGCTGCGGTGCGGCTCTATTCCGATGCCGCCAACGCCAAAACCAAACTGGAGAACGGTTTCGACCTTTCCGACTACGACGAGCGGACGCTCAAGTTCGCCGGCGAGTATTCCGAGAAGCTGTTGGCCATCGACGTCAATATCGAAATTACCGAGATGCTCGATACGGCCTGGAAGCTCTTTGCGAAATATTTCACCAAGAGCGAGGTCGCCATCAAGGAGGAACTGACCGAAAAGTATTGGCCGCAGACGGCGTGAGGTGCGTATGGAAACACGAATGAATTGCTGGCTGTACGGTTTGCTGACGAGCTTCGTCATTCTGCTGCTCGCACAGGTGCCGATGTTGGTCGCGGGGGGGCTCCCCGGAAAGGGACGATGGCTGCCTTTGATAGCGGTTTGGGTGGTGACGCTTGCGGCGGGAACGCTGATTTTCGGCACCCTCGAAAGGCGGAAGGAACGCGGGCGGAAACGATAGGAACGGGCCGATGTCCCTTCTCCGGATACGGACAAACATCATGGGTATGACGAAAGGCGGAAATATTTGGCTGTACGGATTGATGATGAGTACGGCATTTTGGGTGCTTATCTTCGGAACGCTTCTGCTGCTTTCCGAATACAATCGGCACGATATCGTGCCGTTGCTGATAACGAGCGTATGCGTCATAGGAGGCGGAACCCTCCTTGTCGGCGCTGCCGAACGCCTGAAGCGTCGATATGCGGCAGGGGCGAAGGAAGCGGCAGGGCCGCCGTGGCGGTACGGTTTGTTGCAGGGAGTCAAGTTCCTGATAGTGGTCGTCTGCATCAAGGCGATAAACGGCACGCTTGCGGACGCATCGGCATGGCTGTGGTGTGCGGCTGCGGTCTGGCTGTCGGGCGGAGGTACGCTGCTGATGGGCGCTGTCGAGCGCTGGCGGCGTGCGCAAATCGAAAAAGAAAGAATACATGGCAATTAAGTTCCAGTACAACAAGACGTCGCTCGGCGAGATGCGCAAGAAGCTCCAGATGCGCCAGCGCACGCTTCCTACAATCAAGAGCAAGGAGTCGGCGCTGCGGCTGGAGGTGAAGAAGGCGCGCGATGCGGCGTCCGAGGCGGAACAGCGGATGGATGCGCTGCTCGGCCGTTACGAATACATGACCGCGCTCTGGAGCGAGTTCGATGCGGGGCTGCTTACGGTGAAAGGCATCGACCTGCGCATGACCAAGATAGCCGGAGTGCGCGTGCCGGTGCTCGGCGACATCGATTTCGAAGAGAAGGATTACGACCTGTTCAGCAGCCCCGTATGGTATGCCGACGGGATTGCGCTTCTGAAGGAAGTCGCACGGTTGGGTATCGAATACGAGGTGTATGTGCGCCGGATGGAGGTACTCGACCATGCCCGCAAGAAGACGACCCAGAAAGTGAATCTGTACGAAAAGGTGCAGATACCGGGTTACGAGGCGGCGATACTGAAGATAAAACGTTTCTTAGAGGATGAGGAGAACCTCTCCAAGAGCGCACAGAAGATAGTGAAGAACAAGCACGAACAACAGGAACCGGAGGCCGTATGATAGTCAGAATGAGCAAATATACCTTTGTCCTCTACCATGAGCGGCAGAAGGAGTTCCTCGCGGCTTTGCAGGAACTCGGTCTGGTGGACATTACGACCGCGGGATGGGAGCCCGACGAGGCCGAACGGGCGATGCTGGCCGAACTGGAACAGCACCGGGCGGCCGGGAGCCGTTTCGCCGAGCTCGCGAAGGAGGCGGGATTCGAACCGGGCGAACCGTTTTCGGATGCGGACGAGGCGTTCGCCGCATACCTTCAGGCTGCGGCGGGCATCGAAGAGATGAAAGGCAGGTTGGACAAGGTCCGCAGGGAGGCGGACGAACTTGCCGTGTGGGGCGATTTCTCGCCCGCGGCCATCCGACAGCTTGCCCAGGATGGGGTGACGTTGCGTTTCTTCTCGGTGTACGACAGCGAGTTTCCTGCCGTGGTGAAGGCGGCGGGCGATGCGCTTATCGTCCGGGAGGTGGCCCGAAGCGAGGGACGCACTTATTTCGTGACGGTGGGCCGCGGGAAGGCGGACGAGCTGCCGTTCGATGCGCAGGAGTACCGGACGCCGGATATGACGGCGGCTGAAAAGCGGGAACAGGTCGTCGAGCTGGAAGCACAGTCGGCCGGATTCCGGGCCCTGATGGCCAGGGCGTACGCTTCGCGCGAGGCTATCGAGGCGCACGGCGCACGGCTTCGGGAACGGCTCGATTTCAGCCGGGCGGGCCGCAGCGGGCAGCGCGAAGCGGAAGGACGTCTTGTGGTCATGGAAGGCTGGGCGACCGAGGAGACTTCGGCGCAGGTCGATGCGCTGCTGGAGGAGTGGCCCGACGTCGTCTATTTCAAGGACAAACCCACGCCGGAGGACGACACGCCGGTCGTGCTGAAAAATAATCGGTTCGCGAATCCGTTCGAGGTCATCGGACAGTTCTATTCGCTGCCCCGCTACGGGACGATGGACCTGACCGCGTTTTTCGGACCGTTCTATATGGTGTTCTTCGGGTTCTGCCTCGGCGATGCCGGTTACGGATTGATACTGGTGCTGGCGTCGTTCTTCCTGCGCAGGAAGAAGACGGAAGCGATGCGGCAGGTGGCGAACCTGACGCTGCTATGCGGAGCTGCCTCGGTACTTTTCGGTTTTCTGGCCGGCTCCTTCTTCGGCATTCAGCTCGCCGGGCTGGCAATGTTCGCAGGAATGCGCGAGAAGTTCTTCGATACGGACATGCTCTTTACGCTGTCGCTCGGACTGGGTCTTGTGCAAATCCTGTTCGCACTGGTGTTGAACATCGTCAATGTGTCGCGGCGGTTCGGATTCAAATATTCCCTCGGCACGCTCGGCTGGCTCATGATACTTATCGGGGCGCTCGGCATGATGTTCCTGCCGGGGCTCGGCGTCGTCCTGCCGGCTTTCGTCTGGTATGCGGTCATGGGCATCGGTGCCGTGCTGATGATTTTCCTGCACAATCCGGACAGGAACCCGTTGGTCAATTTCGGCAGCGGACTGTGGAATACCTACAACAACGTCACCGGTCTGCTGGGCGATGTGCTGAGCTACATCAGGCTATTCGCACTCTGTCTTTCGGGCGGTACGCTCGCGCTGGTGTTCAACGACCTCGCGTTCGGTCTGACGGCCGACCTGCCGGTGGTCGTCAGCCAGCTCGTGGCCGTCATTATTCTGCTGTTCGGCCACAGCATCAACCTGTTCATGTCGGCACTCGGTGCTTTCGTACATCCGATGCGTTTGACGTTCGTGGAGTTCTACAAGAACGCCGGATTCGAAAGTACGCAGCGCGAGTTCGCCCCGCTTCGGAAAACGGGCAAATAATTGAAAAGAGATAATCAACAAACTAAAAACAAAACATTATGGAACCAATTTATGTAGCCTACATCGGCATCGCGCTTATGGTGGCCCTGTCGGGTATCGGAAGTTCTTTCGGCGTCTCTTATCCGGCCAATGCCGCCATCGGGGCGATGAAGAAGAACAAGGGTGCGTTCGGCAGTTACATGATACTGACCGCGCTGCCCGGTACGCAGGGACTGTACGGCTTCGTATGCTTCTTCCTCGTGAAGAACTATCTTACGCCGGGCATCACCGTTCTGCAGGCGGCCGCCATCCTCGGCATGGGACTGCTCGTCGGACTGGTCTGCCTGCTTAGTTCCGTCCGTCAGGGACAGATTTGCGCCAACGGTATCGCCGCAATCGGAAACGGCCACAACGTCATGGGCAACACGTTGATTCTGGCGGCGTTTCCGGAGCTGTACTCCATCCTGACGGTTGCAGCCGTGTTCCTGCTCCGCAGCCTGTTGGGGGCCATCGTCATGTAATACCGACCGCCTGAGCGGTTGTAAGGGGGGCGCACCGGATGCGCCCCCTCTTTTTTGCTGCCTGTCGGGATGTTCCCGCACGGCCGGAGCAGCGATGTCGGCCGGGTATACGGCGCGACCGAAACGGTGTCGTATCGTTTTGCTGCATGGTCGGAGGGTGTGTGCCGCTCGGAGTGTGTTGCGCCGCCGGGAAACTTCGGGTCGGAAAAGAGGATGCAGAGTGCATCCGGAATAGAAGACGGGCGGCGAGACATTGTGTTCCGCCGCCCGCAGCGAAGCGTTCCTTTTATTTGGTTTGTGTCATGAATTGATATACGATTCCGGAAATGTCGGCGATGATGCGTTCCGCAGCCGGAAGGGGTTCTTCCGAATCCGTAATGAAAACGGCGACCGTGTAGTGTCTGCCGTCCGGCAGCAGGACGAAGCCGATGTCGTTGACACCGGTGAGACGTCCCTGCGCATCGGGGTCGCCAGTGCCGGTCTTGTGTCCGATAACGGCTCCCGTGCCTGCCAGCGGAGCGGGCAGGCGTTCCCGGCCCGTGTCGCATTCGGTCATGGTACGCACGATGAATTCCTGCATGGAGGCTTCCTCGAACAGGGGGCGGGTGAGCAGCATTTCCAGCAGGAGGGCGGCATCGAGTGGATGGCTCCAGTTCCGGCAGCAGGCCTGCGTATTGCGGTGCATCTGTTCCTCCGTTGCTGCGACGGCGAAACCCTCGATGCCCAGCGAGCGGATGAAGCGGTCGGTAGCGGCCGGCCCGCCAATCTCTCGGAACAGAATGTCGCAGGCGTTGTTGTCGCTCAGCTGCAGCGTATAGGTCAGCAGTTCCGATACGGCGAACGTCGTGTCGCCCTGCGGGTATCGGTCCCGAAGCGGACTGTACGTGTCGGGCAGCAGCGCTTCCCGACCGACGTAGACGCGTTCTGCGAGCGTTTGGCCGCGGCGTTCGAGGTGTGCCGCGACCGAAAGGGCCTGATGGAACTTGACGACGCTCATCATGGGATACCGGTAGTCGTTGTTTACGGTGACCGTATCCGTACCGTTCAGAATGACGGCGATGCCGATACGGGCCTTTTTCCCGGCCACGGCCTCCCGCAGCCATTCTTCCAGCAGGCCGGGGGCCGGCGTTTCGTCCGGGCCGCTGCGGGCCGTCCGGGGCAGCAGGAGCATGAGTGCCGAGAGCATGAAGATGAGTTTCTTTCTCATGGAATGTTCGTTTTTTGCAACGGGATTCGTCCGGCATTCCGGTGGTGCGGTTCCGTTATATCGTGAATTTGATTCCGGCGAAGAACATCCGCAGCAGGGCGGGACCGTAAGCGTGTCCCGCATCCTTGTCATCGGAATGAAATCGGAGTCCCCGACCGGTAGCTGTCGAAGATGTTTTCATCCCGGCGCCGATATCGGGCCCGACGCCCGACGGGAGCCGGAAGCGGTAGGAACGCTTCACCCCGCGTCGAAGAAGTCGGGCGTGTGTTTTCGCTGTTTTCCACCGGCACGGCTCGTGCGCTACGACGAACGGGCCGTGCCGGTATGGGTACCTGAACAGGGGATACGGTGGCTGCAAAGATACGATATAATACCGGTTCCGCAACAACCCTTCACGGAAACCCGACGCGGGCCGCGGCGGGCTGTCGAAACGGTGCGGCGTTTGCCGCGTTCGGGTGCTTCCCCGCATCAGAACGTTTTGCCGAGGCTGAAATAGACGCCGAACGATTGGTCTATGTTGGAGATGTCGAAGAGTATCGAAATGGGGCCTATCGGGGAGTTGTAGGCGTACTTCAGACCGAAGCCGAAGAGGTTGCGGCTTTCGGTGAACATTTTGAAGAAGTTCTCATCCTGAATCCCGTAGGCTCCCTTCAGCGATATGAAGTGGCGGACGAAAAGCCTCATGCGGGCTTCGAGGCCGACGGTCAGAACGGACCGGTTGGCCGTCTCCATGTGTTTGATGCCCACGAACGGAATCTGCTGTTCCATGTACCGTCCGGCCACTTCGCCGCCGATATAGTTATAATAGGAATAAGCCACCTCGTTGCCGATGAGCGTACGGCCGTAAACCGAGGGGATGAAGGTGAGACGGTCCGTGGCCGAGAGGGCCCATCGTATGCTGTAATAGACCGAGGCGAAGGGGGTTCCCTTGTTGTAGCCGTACCCGTTGTCGGTATGCAGTGCGGCTTTCGCATAGACCGATACGCCCCTTGTGGGGAAGTAATGGTCGTTCAGCGTTTCGAGGTTGCCCGTCAGGTAATAGTTGATGAAGCCTTCGGGTTTTACGGCGATGCGGTCGTCGTCCGACGCGAAGAGGAAGGAATTGTAGTTGAAGTGTTCGTAGCTGACGCCTATCTTCGGGTTGAACATGATGGGATTGGCCGGGGAAAAGAAGAGTTCCACGCGGTTCTGGCCGAAGGCGATGTTGTTGATGCCCCGTCCGCTGCGGTAGAGCCGGTAGTTGTTGCTCTTGTACATGTACGAGAGGCTCAGCCGGCCGCGCAGGATGTTGCTCGAACGGAAATCCAGCTTGATGTAGGGATTCTCGTTGAGCCGGACGGTCAGTCCGAGTTTCGGTCCCTGCAGGCCGCGCAGGGAAAGGGTGGTGTTGAGCAGAATGCTCGCCATCTCTTCCGTATCGAACCGGAAGCCCACGTTAATCATCGCTTCCTGCTTTTCGTCCACCGAGACGGTAAGCGTGTAGGGCGGACGGCTTTCGAGCGTGTAGGTCACATAGGAGAAGGCGCCCGACCCGCGGAGCTTCGTGATGGCGTCGTTGAGCCGCCCCTTCGTGACGACCGTTTGTTCGTCGATGCCGAACGAGGGACGCAGAAAGGTCTCCTCGTTGCGTGTCAGTCCCACGAACTCGATGTTGCCTATCCTTACCGAGTCGGTATCGTTGGCCAGCAGGCGTTCCTTGCGTACCATGTAGGTCTGGCCGTTATAAATGCTGTCCTGGAGCGCGACGATTGCGTCCCAGTTCTGCCGGGCGCACCTTTCGCCGCGCACCAGCAGGCTGTCCACCGCTTCGGAGTTGAAGCTGCTCGAAGTGTAGGGCTTGATGTCCGGTTTCAGGTAGAGGTCCACCCCTTGCAGGTTTTTCGCGTACTGTTCCCGTCCGAGGAAGGTGGTTATCTGGTCGATGAGACCCATCATGGAGGTGAGGCCCTCCATGTCGTGCGGCCCTGCCGCGAGGTCTACCCCGATGATGATGTCGGCTCCCATGTCGCGGGCCACGTCCACGGGAAAGTTGTTGTAGATGCCGCCGTCCACCAGTACCATGCTGTCCCGGATGACCGGTGCGAAGGCGCCGGGTATGGACATGCTCGCGCGGATGGCGAGCGGCAGGTTCCCCTTCCGGTACACCTGTTCTTCGCCTTTCACCATGTCGTACGCAACGCATGCGAACGGTATGGGCAGCGAATCGAAGTCGAGGTCGTCATCATGGTAACCGAGCGTCATTTCGTTCAGCAGGTTGAGGACGTTCTGCCCGGCGAGCATGCCCGATGGGATGGAAAACTTCTTGTCCAGTGAAAGCGGGACGGAAAGGATGTACATGTCGGTAATTTCCTTCTCCGACAGCAACTTGTCGCGGCGCGGTATTTTGTCGCTCAGCAGGGCCATCCAGTCCTGGTTCCTGACGAGCGAATCGAGTTCCTGCGTGGACCAGCCGATGGAATAGAGGCCGCCGATGATGGCTCCCATGCTCGTCCCCGCGATGTAGTCAATCGGAATGCCGGCTTCTTCCAACACTTTGATGACGCCGATATGCGCCACGCCTTTGGCGCCCCCGCCGCTCAGGACGAGTCCGACCTTGCGCCGCTCCGGTTCCTGGCCGGAAGATTCCGTACCGTACTCCGCGGGGAAGACCCGGCAGCGGAGGGAGGAGGTGCTATCGCTTTCCGCACGGCCAGCCGCAGCCGCCCGTGCAGGCGTCGCGGCGGCGGTCAGTGTCGTGGCCAACAGGGAGGCGAAGAGAAGGATGCGGGTGAAGGTGCCCATGTGTCAGCGTTGCGGTTGCGTTAGGAGTATCGGTATGTTCCGTACCGCCATCCATGCGGTACGCAGTATATATATGATGCTTTTCGTGCGGTTTTTATTGCATGCAAAAGTAAATTTTTTCGGCGGCATTACCGAATGTCGCAGGCTCTTTTGCGCAGAGATTCGTGCGGATTCGTACAGTCGGTTTCCGACCGCTGTCGTGTCGGACTGCAAATTGTGTTCCGGAGGATTCGGACATTGCCCGGCGGAAACTGTGCCGGATATCATTCCGCGACGGAGAAAAGAACGTGACGGCCGGTGTGTGCCGTTCGCAAAGGGGGGTGCAGGATACTGCCCCGCGGATGTCGGAACATCCGCCGGGGCAGCTGCCCGGTCTTCGGAGACGGTTGGCCGAAACCGCCTTTCGGAACGGGTTTGGTCGTTTCGGGAATGGATGGCGCCCTATCCGTGCAGGTGTGCGTGCATCTTGTTTTCAAAGTTGAAATTATAAAAATGAAAATAAATTTACAATATTTAGGTTGTTGTATTTATGTTTTTTTATCACTAACTTTAAAAGTTCAGTGTGCGGGCCAATCCGACCGCAGCGTGCATGCCCCGTTGTGCGGGTCGTTCCGGATACGGACGAGCGGCACAACGGTCTGAAAACCGTGGCGCCGCTCGAAAGGGATTGCGTGCAGGCGGGGTTATTTTCCCGTTCCGGCCGTTCGGGTATCCGCTGCGGGGGCAGCCGGTTTGCCGCTTGTTCTCTTGCGTGCCATCACGCCGCTGATGACGAGCGGGATGGCGACGAACAGGATGGTACCTCCTGCCACGAGCGCCGTGTAGGTGGTCGGACTGCCGACCGGCAGCTGTGCCGGCGGGAAGAACGTAAGAATGAAGGAGAAGAGTACCGCGAGAAAACCTATCCCGGCGATTAGCCACATGCCCGTCTTGCCGCCCGGTACCTTGTAGGCCCTCGGAAGGTCGGGCTGCGTGCGGCGCAGCTTGATGGCGGAGGCGTACATCAGCATGTACATGATGAGGTACAGCCCTACGGTCAGCGCGCTCAGCAGGAACCATGCGACGTTCACATTCTTGATGAAGATGTAGAACAGCGACAGGAGGGTGACTATTCCGCCTTGTATAAGAAGGATATTCTTTTGTACGCCGTTTTTGTTCGTCTTGGTCAATGCTTCGGGCAGTTCTCCGTCCCGGGCCGTCCACAGCAGGCCGCGGCTCGGACCGGCTATCCACGACATGACGCCGGCGAGTGCTCCGAAGGCGACGAGCAGCGAAACGACGTTGGTCATCCAACCCACACGGTAATGGTCGAAGACGTAGCGGAAGCTCTCCATGAGTCCCGATTGCAGGCTGATGTCCTTGTAGGGCGTGATGACTGCCATGGCGAGCGCTCCGAGCGTGAATATCAGGAACGAAAGTACGGCGGCGATGAACATGGCCTTCGGGTACTGTTTCTGCGGATTGCGGAGTTCGTTGGCGTGTACGGCGTGTACTTCGACCCCGGCGAACAGCAGTACGATGCCGGCCAGGAAGGCGATGTCGCTGAGGCCGGTCATGTGCGGGAAGAACCGCGGATGGGGATGGCCGGCCGTTACGGAAGCGATTTCCGGTACATCGGTCGGGAGGTCTTTGAAGGCTAGGGGATTGCCGCCGATAATCCATATCAGCGCCATGACGATGATGACGATGCCCGGCAGCACGGTTCCGATGAGGAAGCCGCGGCTGGTGATTTTCGATACGATGGAGCTTCCCTTGAAGGTGAGCAGCGTGGCCAGCCAGTAAACCACAATCGAGAATATCCCGACGAACTTGCCGTCGTCGGCGAGTTCCGGTTTTCCGATGGTGTAGGCGATGGCTGCCGCCGCGAAACCGAGTACAATCGGGTACCATGCCACGTTCTGAATCCATTGCAGGAAGATGGCGAGGAATCCGGCCCGCTTGTTGTAGGCCTCCTTCACCCAGGTGTACACGCCGCCTCCTTTGGCGGCGAACGCTCCGCCCAGTTCGGCGCTCACGAGCGATGCCGGTACGAGGAAGAGGACGGTGGCGAAGAGGATGTAGAAGAACATCGTGAGCTCTTCCTGAGCCATCATGGGCAGTCCGCGCAGGCTTATGACGGCGGCGGCCGTCATGAGTGCGAGCTGCCATGTCCCCATGCTTCCCGGTTTGCCCGCGCCGGCGGTGTTGCCGGACGCGGGTTTCTTGGTGTTTGTCTTGGCCATAGCAGATGGTTTTTAGTGGTGGTATCCCCCCGCCGTCTTTTCGTCGAGGCTGTGCGTCACGGGGTTCTGCTTGAAGTAGTCGATGCTGCGCTTCAGGTCGTCGAGCATGAGCTGGGCCATGTCGTGGCTGAAGCCGTGGCGGATGAGTACGCGCTGGATGGCCATGTCCTGGCAGTTTACCGGAAGCGTGTAGGCAGCGATTTGCCAGCCGCGGACACGCATCCTGTCAGACAGGTCGAAGATGTTGAATCCGAGATTGGCGTCTTTTTTGAGCATCCATGCCGCTCCGGGAATACCGTCGGAACCGTCGTACAGAATATCGAAGATTCCCATTTTCCTGATTTCGTCGGCGATGAACATGCCGTGTTCCCGGCAGGCTTCGTGGATGCGTTCGTAACCCTTGCGGCCGTTGCGCAGGAAGTTGTAGTACTGGGCGATAATCTGTCCGCCGGGGCGGGAGAAGTTGAGTGCGAAGGTAGGCATCTCGCCGCCGAGGTAATTGACGTTGAATATGAGGCCTTCGGGAAGGTCGCTCACCTCGCGCCAAACTACCCAGCCCACGCCGATGGGCGAGAGACCGAACTTGTGTCCGGACGCATTGATGGATTTCACGCGCGGCAGGCGGAAATCCCATACGAGGTCTTTCTGGATGAACGGTGCGAGGAAACCGCCGCTGGCGCCGTCCACATGGATGGGGATGTCGAGGCCGGTCTTCTTCTGGTATTCGTCCAGCGCATCGCTTATCTCCTTGACGGGTTCGTACTGGAGCGTGAAGGTTACGCCGAGGGTAGGCACCACGCCGATGGTGTTTTCGTCGATGCGTTTGATTACTTCTTCGGGAGTCATGAGCAGCCGGTCGTGTTCCATCGGTATTTCGCGGAGTTCGACATCGAAATAACGTGCGAATTTCTGCCAGCATACCTGGACCGGCCCCGTGATGAGGTTGGGCTTGTCGGCCGGCTTTCCCTCTTTCTGCCTTTTTTCGCGCCACCGCCATTTCAGGGCCAGACCGCCGAGCATGGCCGCCTCGCTCGAACCCACCGTCGAGCAGCCGATGGTGGTCTTGCTTTCGGGCGAGTTCCACAGGTCGGCGAGTATCTGCACGCAGCGTTTCTCGATTTCCGCCGTCTGCGGATATTCATCCTTGTCAATCATGTTCTTGTCGATGCACGTATCCATGATTTTGCGGATGTAGGGGTCGGCATAGGTCTGGCAGAAGGTGGTGAGGTTCTGTTTCGCGTTGCCGTCGAGCAGCAGCTCGTCCAGTATGAGGTCCGTGACGACCTCCGGGTCGTGGGAATCGTCCGGCATTTTGTATTTGGCTATTTTGCCTTCTGTCGGTTTTTGGGCATACGCATCGTAAACGCTTTCGGAATTGTCGCCGTCGGTTTTGTGTAACAGTGCCATAATCAGTTGTTTTAAAGTTGTCGTTTCGCGGCCGGAAGTTTTCCGGCGTTTGCCAGGGGTACAAAACATGTGCCACGAAACCGCGTGCGGCTGCTGCGGGGACGGGGCTCCGGACGGTTTTGCGGTGCCCCGTTTTCTTGTAGGTGAAGAGGCGTTTTCCTACCTTTGCCGCGGTGGCTTGAGACGGATGCGGTGAAGAAGGAAACGAAAACCAATGCCGCGAGGCTGCTCGACAGAGCCGGCATAGCGTACGAACTGAATTCCTATCCGGTGGATGAGGATGACCTGTCTGCGGTGCATGTGGCCGCCTCGCTCGGCGTGGATGCCCGTGCGCTTTACAAGACGCTCGTGCTGCGCGGCGACCGTACGGGGGTGTTCGTGTGCGTGGTTCCCGGAGATGCCGAAGTAGACCTGAAGAAGGCGGCGCGTGCATCGGGAAACAAGAAGGCCGACCTCGTTCCCGTGAAGGAACTGCTGTCGCTGACGGGATACGTACGCGGCGGATGTTCACCCATAGGGATGAAGAAGCGGTATCCGACCTACATCGATTCGGGCGTCTCGGAGTGCGGCCGCATCTATGTCAGTGCGGGAGTCAGGGGATTGCAGCTCATACTTTCCCCGACCGACCTGGTTGCCTTTACCGGTGCAGCTACGGCGGATTTAATCGTTGTGGGATATGATGGAAAAGAGTAGTGCGGAAGAGGCGGTCGAACGCTTCCGCAGCGGGTGCAACTGCGCTCAGGCGGTGTTTGTCACGTATGCCGGCCGTTTCGGGCTCGATGCGGGTACGGCTATGAAACTGGCCTTGCCTTTCGGGGGCGGACTGGCGGGCATGCGCCATGTCTGCGGTACGGTGAGCGCCATGGCCATGCTCGCCGGACTGCGAAACGGCGCTCCCGTGGCGGACAGGGAGAACCGGCAGGTACACTACGATACGGTTCGGATGTTGGCCGGCGAATTCCGTGCGGCGCACGGTTCCATACGGTGCGGACAGTTGCTGGGGCTCGAACCGGGGCTGCCCGACGGGTACGTGAAGCGTCCCTGTACGGAGTATGTGCGTACGTGCGCCGTACTGGTCGAAAAATACCTGCTGCGCTGAATTTTGTGCCGTACCGGTATGGCAGAGGCCTCGGAAAAGTTCGGCGCACCATTCCGGTATACGGCCGCCGCACGGCTGTTCATTCGTTTATTTTTCGCGGGAGAGTGAACCGGGTATCGGTTTTTATACTATTTTTGCCCCGGAAAAATCGCTCGGGTAATGAATTGGAAACAATCCCTCATACTGCTGACGGCGATACTGTTCAACGTGTTGGCGTTCTGTTCCCTCGCGCGGTGTGCGGAACGGGCGGGGAATGCTGCCGCACCGTGTGCCGACATGGTGCTGGCGGTGGCCGGCGATGGAACGGATGCTGCCGGCGAACAGGGAAGTTTCGGTCTGCCCAACGGTTGCTCGTGCGCCTTTTCTGTCCTGAATATAAAGGATTTCCATAAATTCTTCAATTTCCGTCCGGCCGAGGATGCGGTCGTCGCGTGCGAATACCGTACCTGTACGGTGTTCGCCGAAAGCACCTTGCAGTCGGGCGGTACGCTCAGCAGGCTGAGACGCCTGAATCTTTGACGTTTCCTGCCGTGCATGCCCGTGTATCGCGCAGGGGCATCGTGTGCCTTCCGTGGGACGGAAAGGCGGGCGGCGGCGTTTCCGGAGCGGACTTCCGCTGCGGCGCGTGCCGCGATGAATCTGTTACCTAAAACAACACAATTGAATGATGAGCAACTCAGCATTATTTCTTGTCGTTCTGATAACCGCCGTGGTGCTGGTCGGGGCGGCGCTGTTGATAGCCCTGTGGCTCGCTCCCCGTTCGACCAACCCGCTCAAGGGCGAAGTCTATGAATGCGGCATTCCTACCCGCGGCACGTCGTGGATGCAGTTCCGTGTAGGATATTATCTTTTCGCAATCCTCTATCTCGTATTCGACGTGGAGACGGTGCTGCTCTTCCCGTGGGCTACGGTGATGCGGGAACTCGGACCGCAGGGGCTGGAGAGCGTGCTGTTCTTTTTCATCATTCTCGCCCTTGGACTGGCTTATGCGTGGAAGAAAGGAGCGTTGAAATGGAAATGAGCAGAAGGACGCATATCAAGAATATGCGCTACGAGGATTTCAAGGATAACGAGTACCTCGAACAGTATGTCGAGGAGCTCCGCAAGGGCGGCGCTCCGGTGGTCGTGACCCGGCTGAGCGATATGATTAACTGGGGCCGGTCGCATTCGGTATGGCCGCTGACCTTCGCCACGAGCTGCTGCGGCATCGAATTCATGTGCGTGGGCGGCGCCCATACCGATTTCGCCCGTTTCGGCTGGGAGGTGTACCGCAACAGCCCCCGTCAGGCCGATGTCATCTTCGTGTTCGGTACCATCGTGCACAAGATGGCCCCCGTGCTGAAACGTCTGTACGACCAGATGGCCGAACCGAAATACGTCGTTGCCGTGGGAAGCTGCGCCATTTGCGGCGG
>DXFY01000069.1 GCA_019114205.1 Candidatus Tidjanibacter gallistercoris
GTGGTAAGCGCCAGGCCCACCTGAGCTAATCTTCTCATAATTAACGTATTAAGATAGTTGTTATTATTTAATTTTACTCTCGTCCCAAATAAATAACAGCGTTAGTAAAGCAAAAATAAGAATATATTTTAATTCAGCATAATTTTTACCTAAATTCTTTCCCATGCATGCCGGAAACCGGAAGGAAACACCTCCGGTCCCCGCAGACTGCATCTCGGTTTTATTCAGGCGTCAAAAACTATACCATTCACTTCTTATGTTCACGCCTTTCGTGTCTGTTCTCGCGTTTTTCGGACCTTTCGCCGCGGTCGCGCCGCTCGCGCTTTTCCGGCTCCTCGTAACCCTCCGGCTTCGGGAGCAGTACCTTATGGGACAGTTTGAGCTTTCCGGTCTTGGAGTCCATGCCTATCAGCTTGACTTCTATCATGTCGCCCTCCTTGAGACCGGTCTCGTCCATCGTTTCGAAACGCTTGTAGTCTATCTCGGAGATGTGCAGAAGCGCATCCTTGCCGGGAAGGATTTCCACGAACGCGCCGAACGCCACGATGGAACGTATCTTGCCGTTGTAAATTTCGCCCACTTCGGGAACGGCTACGATGGCCTTGATGCGTGCAAGCGCGGCATCCATCCCCTCCTTGTTCTCGCCGAAGATGTCCACGATTCCCTTGTTGTCCTCTTCGGTAATGGTAATGGTCGTGCCGGTCGTCTTCTGGATTTCCTGAATGACCTTGCCGCCGGGGCCGATAACGGCACCGATGAAGTCGGACGGAATGGTAATCTGCACGATACGCGGTACGAACGGGCGGAAGTCCTCGCGCGGTTCGGCGATGGTTTCGGTCAGCTTGTCCATGATGTACAGACGCCCTACCCTGGCCTGTTCAAGTGCCTTGGCGAGCACCTCGTAGGAAAGGCCGTCCACCTTGATGTCCATCTGGGTGGCGGTGATGCCATCGCGGGTACCTGCCACCTTGAAGTCCATGTCGCCGAGATGGTCCTCGTCGCCGAGAATATCGGACAGGATGGCGTACTTGTCCGACTCGGAGTCCGAAATAAGCCCCATGGCGATACCCGATACCGGTTTCTTGAGCTTCAGTCCGGAGTCCATGAGCGCGAGCGTACCGGCACACACCGTGGCCATCGACGACGAACCGTTCGATTCGAGGATATCCGATACCACACGCACCGCATACGGATTCTCCTCCCCTACCGGCACCATCGGCTTGAGCGCCCTCCATGCAAGGTTGCCGTGCCCTATTTCACGGCGCGACAGACCGCGGACGGGCTTCGCCTCGCCTGTCGAGAAGGGCGGGAAGTTGTAGTGCAGGACGAACTGTTCGGAACCCTGCACGAGCACCTGGTCAATCTGTTTCTCGTCGAGTTTCGTACCGAGCGTCACGGTCGTGAGCGACTGAGTCTCACCGCGGGTGAAGATTGCCGAACCGTGGGCTGCGGGCAGCGGGCCGACCTCGCACCAAATGGGACGTATCTCGTCCGTCCGGCGACCGTCGAGACGCTTGCCTTCGTCGAGTATCATGCGGCGCATCGCCTTTTTCAGCACGTCGTCGTGGAAATAGCGTTTGATGAGCGGCAGTTTCTCGGCGAGTTCCTCTTCGGTGTACCGGGTGCAGAACTCGGCCTCGATTTCCTCGAACTTCTCCGTACGCTCCTGTTTGCCCGAAGCGCTCGTGGCCACCGCATATACCTTGTCGTAGGTTTCCCGAACGACGAGCTGGCGCAGCTCTTCGTCGTTCACCTCATGGCAGTACGTCCTCTTGACATCCTTGCCGAGCTCCTTCATGAGCTCAATCTGGACGGCGCACTGTTTCTTGATTTCCTCGTGGGCGAACTTGATGGCTTCCAGCATGTCGGCCTCGCTGACCTCGTTCATCTCGCCTTCGACCATGAGGATGTTGTCTATCGTCGCACCGACCATGATGTCGATGTCGGCACGGGCGTTTTCGCTGAACGTCGGGTTGATGACGAACTTACCGTCGATACGCGACACGCGCACTTCCGAAATGGGGCCGCCGAAGGGGATGTCCGATACGGCGAGCGCCGCCGATGCGGCGAGGCCCGCGAGCGCATCCGGCTGAATGTCCTTCGCAGCCGAAATCAGGTTCACCGTCACGAAAACCTCCGCATGGTAATCCGCCGGAAAAAGCGGACGGAGCGCCCTGTCGATAAGCCTTGCTATGAGTATTTCGCTGTCGGACGGACGCGCCTCCCTTTTCAGGAAGCCGCCCGGATAACGTCCGGCAGCGGCGTATTTTTCCTTGTATTCCACCGAAAGCGGCATGAAGTCCACGTCCGGTTTGGCGTCTTTCGCCGCTACGACGGTTGCGAGAAGCATGGTATCCCCCTGCTTCACCACCACCGAACCGTCGGCTTGTTTGGCAAGTTTTCCTGTCGAGATTGTAATCTCGCGGTCATCCCCCAGCGGGATGACCTTCGTCGTCTCATTGTACATCATAATATCTTTTCCTCCAAAAATTTCGCTCCAATAAAAGCGAAGGCAATTACTTTTCTAATTGCCTTCACTCGACCGTCAGCCTTGCAGGGGCCTTGTTATTTCCTCAGGTTAAGGGCTTTGACGATGGCCCTGTAACGTTCTATATCAACCTTTTTCAGATAATCAAGCAACTTGCGGCGCTTGCCCACGAGCCGCAGCAACGCGCGCTGGGTGCCGTAGTCGTGCCTGTTCCTCTTGAGATGTTCCGTAAGGTGGTTGATACGGTAGGTGAATAACGCAATCTGGCTCTCAGGCGAACCAGTATCGGTATTGGAAGAACCGTACTGCCCAAAAAGCTCCTGCTTCTTTTCAGCTGTTAAATAGCTCATGACTAAAATGATTTTAGTGTTCCGCTTTACGATGCATCCGCCTTACCGGGTGACATCAAAGCGTGGGGCAAAGATATATCTTTTTTTATCTCTGCGCAAAGAAGTGCATTTTAAAATTATTTATTATCATTATTTTAGACTCGGCCTTCCGCCCGCACCTCCCGGAAAAGCG
Organism: Candidatus Tidjanibacter gallistercoris; assembly: GCA_019114205.1. Classification (GTDB taxonomy): domain Bacteria; phylum Bacteroidota; class Bacteroidia; order Bacteroidales; family Rikenellaceae; genus Tidjanibacter; species Tidjanibacter gallistercoris. The sequence continues at coordinate 3,011 of DXFY01000069.1, forward strand.
CCGGAATGGATTTTTAAATTTTTTTAATAACCCTGCCAGCCGGGGCAGGTGCCGCCGTTTATGCGGGATACCGCACGGAATCCGGCCGCAATCGGTTATCTTTGCAGACGGAGCCGGCCCGCCTGTCGGGCGGAATCCACGAACGACAAAAATCATGCACAAGGTACTCATAGCGTTCCTGCTGCTGGCCGTTTCGTTCCCGACCGCATCTGCTGCGACCGGACGGCCGGATGCCGAACGGAATCCGCCGGGCGGCCGGACGGTCTATGTCTTCCTCCTGCACGGGGACATCATGCCTGCGCAGGCCCGTCTGGTTTCCAAATGCCTGCGGGAAGCCGCGGACATGAATGCCGCCTGCGTGGTCGTCGACCTGAATACCTACGGGGGACTGCTCGATGCGGCGGACTCGATACGCACGATGCTGCTGAACTTTCCCGGCCCGACGATAACTTTCGTGAACAACCAGGCCGCCAGTGCGGGAGCGCTGATTGCCCTTGCCACGGACAGCATCTACATGCGCCCCGGCGCGAGCATCGGAGCAGCCACGGTAGTAGACCGCAGCGGTTCGGAGATGCCGGACAAATACCAGAGTTTCATGCGTGCCATGATGCGTGCCACGGCGGAAGCCCACGGCCGGGAGCCTTCGGACCGGACGGACGGAGCCCCGCAGCGCTGGCGGCGCGACCCGCGCATCGCCGAAGCCATGGTAGACCCTTCGGTAACGGTTCCGGGACTGACGGACAGCACGGAAGTCGTCACGCTGACGGCCGACGAAGCCGTCGCATGGGGTTTCTGCGAAGGGAAGGCCGCCAGCGTGGAAGAGGTGCTCGCGCTGGCAGGCATGGACGATTGCGAAATCTACGAATACCGCCTCACCCGGCTCGACAGGCTCACGGGCTTCCTCTCCAGCCCGGTCATACAGGCGCTGTGCATCATGCTCATCATCGGCGGCATCTGGTTCGAATTGCAAAGCCCCGGCATCGGGTTCCCGCTCGCGGCGGCCGTGCTCGGTGCCGTGCTCTACTTCGCCCCCCTCTACATGGAAGGGTTGGTCGCCTACTGGGAACCGATTCTGTTTCTTGCCGGCGTCGTCCTGCTCGTGCTCGAACTGTTCGTAACGCCGGGCTTCGGCGTGCTCGGCGTTTTGGGTATCGTAGCCATGGTCACGGGCCTCGCCTTCGCCTTAATCGATGCCGACCTGCTGCACTACATCCCCACCGGCGAACTGCCCGTTTCGGTGGTGCTCGGCCCGTTCCTCATCGTGGTCATCTCCGCGGGCACGGGACTGCTGCTCTCCGTCTGGCTCGGCAACCGGTTTCTGGGCGGGAAGTCGCGCCTGCGCAGGCGCATCGTGCTGGCCTCCGACCTGCGGCCGGACGAAGGCTACGTCTCCGTGGCGACCGGACGGGAACTCACCGGACGGGACGGGGTCGCCGCCACACCGCTGCACCCGTCGGGCAAGGTGGTCATCGAAGGCAGACATTACGAAGCGGCGGGCGAAAACGCCGCCTTCATCCGGAAAGGGGCCGCCGTCACGGTAATCCGCGACGAGAACGGCGTGCTTTACTGCCGGGAAAAAGAAGCATGAACGGAGCGTTCCCGCTCCACAAGATGAACGATACATGAACGGAACAGGAAAAAACTACGGTACAGGAAGATACGGACTGCGTTTCCCCGCAGCGGAGCGCCTTTTGAAAACGGCGGCAATCGCGGCAGCGCTCTGCTGCACGGCATGCCGGCAGCCAGCGACGAAGGGCGGAAGCGTCGAGGGGTTCGCACTCGGCACCGTGTACAAAGTAACGGTAACGGACATCGCTCCCGACAGCCTGCGGCAACAGGTGGAGCGGGTATGTGCAGCAGCAGAAAGCTCCATGTCGGTATTCGACCCCCATTCGCTGCTCAGCCGCATCAACCGCAACGAAACCGATTCGCTCGACGAGGACATCATCCGCAACATCGAACTCGCCCGCAGCGTGAGCGAACTCTCCGGAGGGCGCTACGACATCACCGTACAGCCTCTTGTGGACGCCTACGGCTTCGCAGGCGGGGAACAGGCGGCCGGAATCGACGCGGACTCGCTGCTCCGCTACGTGGGTTACGAAAAGATAGCCGTCCGGGACGGGCGGCTCGTCAAGCAGTATCCGGAGATGCAGATAGGGCTCAACTCGATAGCCAAAGGCTACTCGGTGGACAAGGTCGCCCGCATGCTCGAAGCGGAGGGCTCGGCGAACTATTTGGTGAATATCGGCGGGGAGATATTCTGCCGCGGACGGAATCCCTCCGGGGAACGCTGGCACATCGCCATCGACACGCCCTACGAAGGCAACTACATTCCGGGAGCCGCCACGAGTACCGTTATCGACGTGACGGAACGGGGCGTCGCCACTTCGGGCAACTACCGCAATTTCCACACGGGCCCCGACGGCAGGAAATATACCCACATCATCGACCCGACGACCGGCGGCAGCACGGAAAGCAACCTGCTTTCGGCCACCGTCGTAGCCGAAAGCTGTGCACTCGCCGACGCGCTGGCCACGATGTTCATGGTGCTGGGACTGGAAGATTCGCTCGCGATGCTCGACGCGCACCCCGAATTCGCCGTACTGTTGATTTATGCGGACGAGACCGGAGCGATGCGGATGCACCGTTCCGAGGCAATGGAACAATACATGTGACGGCGCCACCACCTCGCCGCATCGGAACCGGCCGCCGCAAAGCCGGAACCTTCGGAAGCATCGGGAAATTTCCTGCAGAACCGACTGCCGGAACATCGTGCGCCCCCCTTCCGGTTTCCGGAACATGGCCCGCGAAAGAAGGTGAAGATGCGTCGGTCTGCCGGTCCGTACGGTCGTATCCGCAAAAAGGCTCCGACGCGAAACATAAAGAAACATCCGTCGGCTTGCGTCATCCCGCCATGAAAAAATGCGGGACGGCACGTCCGCGGATGCACCTCCGCGGGAAAACGGCCTGCAACCGCAGCGACGTTTCCCACAACCGCAATCCGGGTAACGATTCCGCCGAAACAGGTAATGAAAAACCGGCACAATATCTATACCTTCGTACCCGAAACTCAAAAATCATCGAATCATGCAGACGATAAAACTGAACAACGGCATCGACATGCCGCAGCTGGGATACGGCGTTTACCTGGTCGCCCCCGAAGCATGCGAACGCTGCGTGCTCGACGCCATCGGCGTAGGGTACCGCAGCATCGACACGGCACAGGCCTACTACAACGAAGAAGGCGTCGGGGCAGCCATCGCCAAATGCGGCATTCCCCGCAGCGAACTTTTCATCACCACGAAAGTATGGATTAGCAACGCCGGCGAACAACGCGCCGCAGCCAGCATCGAGGAATCCCTGCGCAAGCTGCGCACCGACTACATCGACCTGCTGCTGATTCACCAGCCTTTCTCGGACTACTACGGCACCTGGCGGGCGATGGAAAAAGCCGTGGCAGCAGGCAAGGTACGGGCCATCGGCGTCAGCAACTTCTACCCGGACCGGTTCGTCGACCTGGCCGAGAACGTCGCGGTAAAACCGGCGGTCAATCAATTACGGACCAACGTCTTCAGCCAGCAGTGGGACGCGGAGAAAGAACAGGAACGCTACGGTACCAAAATCATGGCATGGGCTCCGATAGCGCAGGCCGATGCCGAACTGTTCGACAATCCAACCCTCAGGGCCATCGCGGAAAGCCACGGCAAAACGGTCGCACAGGTAGCCCTGCGCTACCTCATCCAGCGCGGCATCATCGCAATCCCGAAAACCACCCACACCGAACGCATGAAGGAGAACCTGGACATCTTCGATTTCGCCCTGACCGACGAGGAGATGGCGTCCATACGACCGCTCGACAAACCCCAGGATTTCAGCCGGTCGCACCGCAACCCCGAAATGGTGCGTTTCCTGCTCGAATACGACAAGCGGTTCAACCCCGCCAGGAAATGACCGCAGTGGAGTATCCGTCGGATTCCGGTTCCGGTACTTCTTCGGAACGACCGGCACGCCGCCGGTACGATAAAACCGTGCTCCGCCGGGGCACGGTTTCCGTTTTAAATACCTACCTTTACACACGAATCCGGCCGCGACAGCCGGAACACGGGAACGGCGAAGGGGCTGTTCCCGCACCGTCCGTGGCGGCGTGCTCCCGGCCCGGAACCGACAGGCAGGATTCGCATATCCTCCCCGGACGGAGACGGAAGGTGCGTCCGACGGACGCACCGGAGCGCATTTTTTACGGAAACAGTTTCAGGCACATGCTACGCAAAGTCCTCTTTCTTTACAATCCCGCTTCGGGAGACCGGCCCGTAACGGAGTATTTCGACCGAATCATCGACCTGTACCGGCTCAAGGGGCTGCACCTCCTGTTTCACCGGCTGTCGTTCGACGGCGAGGACGATGCGGTACTGTCGGCGGTAGACGGGAGCTTCGACCACCTGTTGTTCGCAGGCGGGGACGGAACCGTCAATTACCTCGTCAATCTGATAAAAGGCCGGGGGCTGGAACTCCCCGTTGCCGTGCTTCCCACCGGGACGGCCAACGATTTCGCCGCACTGCTCGGCATGCCGGCGGATATCGGGGAATCCTGCCGGGCCATTCTTTCGGGGCGCATCCGTCCCACGGACCTCGGTACGGTAAACGGGCACTATTTCGTGAACGTATTCAGCTGCGGCCTCTTTACCGACGTTTCCCAGAAAACGCCCACGGCATGGAAGAACAACCTCGGCAAAATCGCCTACTACATCAACGGAATAGGCGACCTGCCGCGTTTCCGCAAAATGGAACTCTCCATCGCCACGGACGGCGGCGACTTCAACGGCAGCGCCATCATCTTCTTCGTCTTCAACGGACGTACCGCCGGAACGCTGCCGCTGGCCTATCTCTCCGAAGGCGACGACGGTCTGCTCGATGTCCTGATACTGAAAGGCGATACGCCGCTCGATACGCTCCGGACGGCCATCCGTTACCTGCCCCGCCTGCTGCATCGGAAAAACTACCCGCCGGGCATCGTACACATACGCTGCAGCAGGCTGCATGCCGAATCCGCCGGGAACGAGCACACCGATACCGACGGACAGCCCGGCCCTTCGTTCCCCATAGACATCGCGTGCGTGCCGGGGGCGCTGCGAACCATCGTTCCTGCCGTAACGGCGGAAAGAGACGAACGCGGCTGACTTTCGATACGAAGGTAACCCCGCCATACGGGGCGCACTATTTGGCTCCGTTATTTTGCAAAAACAAAAAAGTGTATTACTTTTGCATCCGCGTACCCGAAAAGGGCAGCGCCAGATGGTGGATGTAGCTCAGTTGGTTAGAGCACCAGATTGTGGTTCTGGGTGTCGTGGGTTCGAGCCCCATCTTCCACCCTTCAAAGGTCTTCGAATGAAGACCTTTTTCTTTTTGCCGTCCGACGGTACCGGCGGCCTGCCGGATAGAATACCCGCCGAATCGGCACAGCCACCGGACAAGACTGTACCCCGACATGTATTTTGAAACCGTGGGCGCAACAGTCCCGACTGGGAAACAGACCGCCGCGCGCATCCTGTACAGGCATACCGTCCCCCCTGAGTTTAGTATTTGTACATCCGCTTGATAGTTCGGCCGGATGGTGCCGGTAAAAAGCCCCCTCTTCCCCCCCCGACCGAATCATTGCCTTGCCCGTTTTAAGACAGCTCCCGCCGGTGCAATCGCCCCGTCGGTGTGCCCTGCGTTTTCCATCCCAACCTCCGTTCGACGACTGTAGGCTCCGCCCGCCGCCCGTAGAAGGCCAACACATTACGCCCGGCAACATGCCTCACCACAAACGCTCATTCGCATGATACCGGGCAGAAAAAACGGACATTGACACTAATCGGTGCGGTACGCTCTCCGCCGGACCCGTAATCCGGCCCCACCGTGCTCCGGTACATCATTTCCCTGTCGCTCCCGATGATTTCTCGACAACAGAGCATGTCCGGACGTGCATCAAAAAACACAGCCCGCAGACACATAAAACAGGTTCTAGTAGATTTGTACGCACGCAAAGAATCAAACATGCCCAGCCGAACGACCGTTATTCCGCAGCGTTCCGGCACCGCACCCGACGATGCCACGACAACAGCACATTTTTCCGGTTGTAAACGCATACCTTTCCGCAACCGGTACCCTCCTGCACTCCGGTATATCGTTTCCCGCCAGTACCCGATGGTTCCGGCGCCAAACCATTTTCCGAATGTACGACAAAATGCACAGCCCCGCGAAACGAAAAACCACATGTATTCCGCAACGGCCCGATACACGCGGTCAACAGACAGTCCGCAGCTTAACGGTCAAGCCGCCGCAACCGAACGGCTTTCCTTTCACAAGCACCGCCGGAGCGACGACCGCCGGCATTTATCGGGCGAACCGACCGGAAGGCCGGGCGACAGGCGCAAAGGCGGAACGGCGGAACGGTCAGGAAACCGGCCGGCAGTGCTTCAGCAACAACGAATTGCAGCCTTCCGCCCCGTTCATCTATGGCAGCAAAAAATCGGGCCGCCCGAAAAGGCGGCCCGCACAAGGATTTGGCTACAATTTCCCAATTAATTATATCCCAACGACTTGGAAGCGGCATATGTCACGCGCAGCGCATTCGCCTTGCGCAACTCCTGCTTCACATCGGTGATGATACCCATCCTCGTATACCTGTCCGCCTTGATACAAACCGACATGGAACTGCGGTCGCTCTCATTGAGCTTGTCGCGCTCCGAGGCGATGAAGTCCAGAATGTCCTGGGGCGTACGATACGAATCGTTCAACTGGATACGCGGAGCGGTACCGAACTGGGCCTGAAGCTGTTTGGTAGGCTGTCCCACGTAAATGTAACTTACGAGGCTCTTTTTCTCCAATTTCTGAATCTCGGTAGCTTCCGGCAGCGTGAACGCGACCCGAAGTTCCGTCTCCTTCATGGATGTGGTAGTCATAAAGAAGAACAGAATCATGAAGATAACGTCGGGCAGGGATGCCGTGGAAATGGGCGGCACTTCCTTATTGCCTTTTTTCCTTATAACTGCCATATCAATTTCCTCCTATGTTTTTAGGTTCGGCCTCGGATATCTTGGTCTGAACCGCTTTCTGTATCGCCTTGCGTTTCGCTTCGTCGAGTTCGTTGAACGAAGCGCCGAAACGCTCGCGGGCCACGGCATCACGAATTTCGTTGAAGGCACGGGTCAGTTCGTTCTGCACCTTGATATACATGTCGTAACTCGTACCGCGGTCGTTCTGGAGCGAAATCACTCCCTCGCTGACCGGATAGGGGCCGATGAGCTCGATGTCGGTCATTGTCTTCTCCGGCAGGTCTTCGCTGTTCCCCACGTTCAGGATGAAGTCCTTCGCAAGGTCCTTCACCTGCGACAAATGTACCAGTTTGCCCTGCACCTGAATCTGGTCGTACTGATTGACCTTCACCTGCATCAGGTTTCGCTCCTTGATGGGAGGCGCGTCATCGGTAGGATTATCGACCCAAGGCGGCAGGACACGCTGAATACCCGTGTCCGTGTTCATGGTGGTGGCGACGAGGAAGAAAATCAGCAACAGGAAGGCAATGTCGGCCATGGAGCCCGCATTGATTTCCGGGATTTTTCTTTTATCTAATGCCATATTATCACTCTACTTTTCAAATCAGCTTCTCTTAACCGCACTCCTGATTTCACCCCAGAGGATGACGAGGATAGCAATGACGAAAATAGCATATCCCGCGAACAAGCCGACATCGGTCATTTTCAGCACGGCCGAATTGGTAAAGTAGCCGTTCGCCGCAGGATTCGGCACCGGAGCGTCGCTCGCCAGGAGGTAGCTCACGAAGAATATCACCAACATGGCCACCAACCCGATGAGGGTACGCATAGCGCCCCTCGGATTGCTGACGATATTGACAAGAGGGAATACGATGGCGAGAATCAGGGCGATGGCGAATACCACATAGGCATATATCAACATGACGTGCACTCCCATCGCATTGCCTACGGTTCCCACCGGGAATTCCGTCGAAGGTTCGGGATAGAGCACCGACGCGACGACGAAATATATGAATACCCCTGCTCCGAGCAGTAACATCACGTAACTGAGGTATTTGATATATTTGAAAATCTTATTGTTCATATTCTGTAAAGGTGGTGTGAAACTGATTATTTCTTATTGTACTCCGTAAGCATATCCACCAGGATAATCGAGCTGTCCTCCATGTTGATGACGAGCGTATCGATTTTGGACACGATATAGTTGTAGAACAACTGCAGGATGACGGCGGCGATAAGACCGGCGAGCGTCGTCAGAAGGGCCACCTTGATACCGCCTGCCACGAGGGTTGCGGAAACGTCGCCCGCTGCCTGAATGGCGTCGAACGCCAGAATCATGCCGACTACGGTACCCATAAATCCCAACATAGGAGACAGTGCGATGAAGAGCGAAATCCACGTAAGACCCTTTTCCATAAGCCCCATCTGTACGGAACCGTAGGAAGCCACGCTCTTCTCCACCACTTCCAGACCTTCGCCGTAACGGCTGAGTCCCTGATAGTAGATGCTGGCGACAGGACCGCGCTGGTTGCGTGCGATTTCCATAGCTGCGGAAACGCCGCTCTTCTTGAGCGCCTCCTCTATCTGGGCCATGAACTTCTTGGTATTGATGGAAGCGAGGTTCAGGTACAGTATACGTTCGATAGCGATGGCCAGACCGAAGATAAGGCACAGGAGCACCGGCGTCATCCAGCCTGCACCGCCCTCAAGGAATTTCTGTTTGATAGCCTGGTGCATCGGAGTGCCTTCGACTTCGGTTTCAGGGTTGATGCCTACCACATCGGTTTCTACCTCGGCAACTACCTGCTCCGTAGCCTCGGGCGCCTGGGTTTCTGCCTCCTGAGCGTAAACATTCACAGCCGAGAAGCTCATAACGCCTACTGCTGCCAGAATCAAAAAAAGTTTTTTCATAGCTTTAATTTAGAATTGATTAGACTTATTGTTTTTATCGTTAGTCAAAAAAGTTAAAAACACATCCCCCCGCGGCCGCCGGCCGCATCATCATTTTACAATCGCAAGTTACGAACGCACCCGCCGGCCTTCCGGAAAAAGAAAGGCCCTGCGGATAGCGGAGAAAGCGGGATTCGAACCCACGATACCCTTTTGGGGTATACGCACTTTCCAGGCGCGCACCTTCAGCCACTCGGTCATTTCT
>DXFY01000070.1 GCA_019114205.1 Candidatus Tidjanibacter gallistercoris
GAAGTAACAGATGAACAGGGAACTGATTATCAATGTATCCAAAAGTGAGATAACCATAGCCCTCGCAGAGGACAAACAGCTTGTAGAGCTCGGCAAGGAAAGTGTAAAGACCGGATTCGCCGTAGGCGACATATACTTGGGACGGGTGCGCAAAATCATGCCCGGACTCAATGCCGCGTTCGTGAATATCGGTCACGAGAAGGACGCTTTCATCCACTACCTCGACCTCGGCCCGCAATTCGGTTCGCTGCAGAAACTCGTGGGACAGCTCACCGGAGCGAAAAAGAAAAACGTACAGTTCGATACGTTCAAACTCGAACAGCCCATCGGCAAGACGGGAAAGATAGCCGGCCTGCTCGCTACGGGACAGTCCATCGTGGTGCAGGTGGCCAAGGAGGCCATATCGACCAAAGGGCCGCGGCTCACTTCGGACATATCCCTCGCAGGCAGGAATGTGGTGCTCATTCCGTTCTCGAACAAGATATCCATATCGCAGAAGATTCGTTCGGCGGAAGAGCGCAAGCGGCTCAAGAAAATCGTCATGTCCCTGCTGCCCAAGAACTACGGTGTCATCGTGCGTACCGCTGCGCAGGGAAAGAACGAAACGGATATCGGACAGGACGTCACGTCGCTCATCGAGAAATGGGAAGGAGTGCTGCGGAACATCAGAACGCTCGAACCGCCCGCCCTGCTGTTCGGCGAGATGAACCGGGCCAATACCATTCTGCGCGATTCGCTGAACGGTACCTTCAGCGCCATCGTGGTGGACGACAAGGATATGTACGACGAGGTGCGCGAATATATCAAAGTCATCGCGCCCGAACAGGAGAAAATCGTCAAGCTCTATAAGGGCAAGATACCCGTTTTCGACCATTACGATATATCGCGCCAGATTAAGTCGCTCTTCTCCAAATACGTGTCGCTCAAGCGCGGTGCGTACCTGATTATCGAGCATACCGAGGCGATGAACGTCATAGACGTGAACAGCGGCAACCGCGCCAAGGTGGCGGACGACCAGGAGAGTACGGCTATGGACGTCAATCTGATGGCTGCCGCGGAAATCGCCCGGCAGTTGCGCCTGCGCGATATGGGCGGACTGATTATCATCGACTTCATCGACCTGCACAAGGCCGAGAACCGCCAGAAGCTGTACAAGACGATGCAGGAGTTGATGGCCGGCGACAAGGCGAAACATACGGTGCTGCCCCTATCGAAATTCGGACTCATGCAGATAACCCGCCAGCGTGTACGGCCCGAAGCGATAGAACATGTGGAAGAGGTTTGCCCCATGTGCGGCGGAACGGGGAAGGTGACCTCTTCGGTCAGCATCGAGCGCGAGCTGGAGAACATGATTGCCTACTATGCCGGCGAGAAGAAGATTAAGCAGTTGCGGCTGCTCGTGAGCCCTTATGTGGCGGCTTACCTGAAGAGCGGGTTTCCGAGCGTGCGGCGCCGGTGGATGCACAAGTACAGTTTTCGCCTGAAGATAGGTATCGACCAGTCTTTGGGCATCGTGGAATACAGGTTCCTGGACAGGAAAGACAGGAATCTTTTGTAATACGTGCGGAAAGAGAAGAAGCCCGGCTGCCGGAACCGTTACTCGCGGGACTGTGGCCGGGTTTTCGTTCCGTAGGCGGACGGTTCGGGCGGGAAAGCGCGGGCTGCCGCATCCCGCTTCCGACGAGTGGGGCCGTGTTGCGGAAGCCGTTGCCGCGCACGCATGGAATGCGAAGAAGGAAAGGACGTATATGGAAAAAGGACGAACGGATGAACTATTGAAACGCGCTGCCGGCACTCCGTCGGGACGGGCCCTTGCCGACAGGGTGGGAAGCGGTGCGGTGACGTTCCTGAAGGGGTTGGCCGGTTCTGCTTATGCGCTTTACTGCGCCGCGGCGGTGGAACGGAAGGGGGGCGTGCATCTTTTCGTGTGCGAGGACCGGGATGCGGCCGCCTACCTGATGAACGACTTCTATGCGCTGTTGGGCGAGGAGGGCGTGCTGTTTTTCCCGGCGGGATACAAACGTTCGGTACAGTTCGGACAGGAGGATGCGTCCGGCATCGTGCAGCGCACGGCGGCACTCGGCGCCCTCCGCGGATTCGACGGCCGGGGGCATCTGGTGGTGTGCACCTATCCGGAAGCCCTCGCCGAAAAGGTGGCCGATGCGCAGGAACTCGACCGGAACACGCTGGCGGTCGCACGCGGCGAGCGGATGGATATGGGATTCCTTGCCCGAACGTTGGAGGCATACGGTTTCGCGAAGGTGGATTTCGTTTATGAGCCGGGACAGTACTCGCTGCGCGGGGGAATCGTGGACATCTTTTCGTATGCCGAGAACAAACCTTACCGTGTGGACTTTTTCGGCGACGAGGTGGAATCCATCCGCCGGTTCGATATCGCGTCCCAACTTTCGACCGAAAGGCTGGAGCGCATCGAAATCGTCCCCGACCTGCGCGGGAGCGTGAATGCCGGGCGGAGCGTGTCGCTGCCGGAGTTCGCGGGCGAGGCGAACTGGTGGGCCGACGACCTCGACCGTACCCTGCGCCGTGTGGACGACATCCGCAGAAAGATGCTGGCCGAAGCGGAGGAGCCCGCCCTGGTGGATGCGAAGGTAGCCAGTGGCCGGCAACTGACGGATGCCCTCGCCGGAAAGACGCTTTTCTTGCGTCGGAGCGGCCCGAAGGAGCTGCCTGCTGCGGAGACGGTCGTGTTCGACACCCTGCCGCAACCGGCATTCAACAAGCGGTACGAACTGCTCGCACGGGACATTCACGACCGAAACGCGGCAGGGTACCGAACCTATATCCTGTCCGACAACAAGGCGCAGACCGAGCGCCTGGCGAACATCTTCGCCTCGGAAGGCTTTCCGAGGGCGGACTTCACCCCGCTGCCCGTGACGCTGCACGAAGGATTCGTGGACAACGGACTGCGCATCTGCTGCTATACCGACCACCAGATATTCGAGCGGTACCAGCGCTATTCCCTGCGCGGGGAAATCGACCGCAGCCAGTCGCTGACCGTGGCGGAACTCAACGAGTTGAAGCCGGGCGACTACGTGGTGCATATCGACCACGGCGTGGGACGGTTCGGCGGCCTGGTGCGTACGGTGGAGAACGGCAGGGTGCACGAGGCCGTGAAGCTCGAATACCGGGACGGCGACGTGTTGCTGGTGAATGTGCATGCCCTGCACCGCATTGCGCGCTACAAGGACAAGGACAGCGATGCGCCGCCCCGCATTTACAAGCTCGGTTCCGGGGCGTGGCAGCGGATGAAGAACGCCACGAAGAATGCGGTGAAGGACATCGCGCGCGAATTGATTAAGTTGTATGCCGAGCGCAAGGAGAGCGGCGGATTCGCCTTTTCTCCGGACGGATACCTGCAGCACGAGCTGGAGGCCTCGTTCCCTTACGAGGAGACGCCCGACCAGCAGCAGGCGGTCGAACTCGTGAAACACGACATGGAGCAGCCGCAGCCGATGGACAGGCTCGTGTGCGGCGATGTGGGGTTCGGCAAGACGGAAGTGGCGGTGCGGGCGGCTTTCAAGGCCGCGGCCGATTCCAAGCAGGTGGCCGTGCTCGTTCCCACCACCATCCTGTCGCTGCAGCATTACCGCACGTTCTCCGAGCGTTTGCGCGGTCTGCCGGTACGGGTGGAGAACCTGAGCCGGGTGAAGAGCGCTAAAGAGGTGAAGCAGATACGCGAGGAGCTCGCAGCGGGAAAGATAGACATCCTCATCGGGACGCACAAGATACTGGGCAAGGACATCAAGTTCCGCGACCTGGGGCTGCTCATCATCGACGAGGAGCAGAAATTCGGCGTGTCGAGCAAGGAAAAGCTGCGCCAGTTGAGCGTGCATGTGGATACGCTGACGCTGACGGCGACGCCTATTCCGCGGACGCTGCAGTTTTCGCTGATGGGCGCGCGCGACCTGTCGGTAATCGCCACGCCGCCGCCCAACCGCCGCCCCATCGTCACCGAGTCGCACGTGTTCGACGAGGAAATCATCCGCGAGGCAGTGGAGGCGGAGCTCGCCCGCCACGGGCAGGTCTTCTTCGTCCACAACCGGGTGGAGAACATCGAGCAGATGGCCGACCTCGTCCGGCACCTCTGCCCCAAGGCACGGGTAGCGACCGGTCACGGTCAGATGCCGGCGCAGCAACTCGAAAAGCTCGTAATGGATTTCATCTACGGCGAATTCGACGTGCTGGTCGCCACGACCATCATCGAGAACGGCGTCGATATTCCCAATGCCAATACCATCATCATCAACGATGCGCAGTATTTCGGCCTGAGCGACCTGCACCAGTTGCGCGGCCGCGTGGGGCGTTCCGACAAGAAGGGGTACTGTTATCTGCTGACGCCGCCGGACGAACTGCTGACTTCCGATGCGCGGCGCAGAATTCGGGCCGTGGAGGAGTTCTCCGACCTGGGAGCCGGGTTCAACATCGCCATGCAGGACCTCGACATCCGCGGAGCGGGCAACCTGCTCGGCGCCGAACAGAGCGGTTTCATCGCCGACATGGGGTTCGAGACGTACCAGAAAATCCTCGCCGAGGCGGTCGCCGAGCTGCGGGCCGAGGGCGTCGCGGAGGCCGGCGGCCTGCTCGAAGGCGGCGGACAGGCCGCCGGGGAGGTACGCTTCCTGACCGACGCCCAGATAGAGACCGACATGGAGGCGCTGTTGCCCGATGACTATATCGGCCAGAGCGCCGAGAAACTCCGGCTGTACCGTGAGCTGGACAGCATGAACGACGAGCAGCAGATGCGCCGGTTCGAGGAGCGGCTTACCGACCGCTTCGGGGTATTGCCGCAGGCCGCGCGCAACCTGCTGGACGTGGTTCGGCTGCGGTGGCGGGCCGTCGCGATGGGCTTCGAATGGGTGAAGGTGAAGAACGGATTGATGCTGCTCCGGTTCCTTTCCGACAGCGCCTCGCCCTATTACAAAAGTCCGCTGTTTCTGGGGATACTGAAATACGTGTCGAAAAATAATTCCAAATTTGTGCTCAAGCAGAACAATAATAAGTTGATGCTTACAGTTAGAGAGGTAAAAGGCATAGGGCAGGCATGGGCCGTACTCGATGCGATGTATGCCGGAGCGACGGCCGAAGGAGCGGTCTCGGAGCAGGATGCCGGCTGATAAGAGCGCGTGCGGCGGACGGAAGCGGGAGTGCGGACGGAAGCCGTGCGGAACAGGCGCATGCGTGTGAAGACTATGAACCTTGCAGTGGATATAGGCAACAGCCGTATGAAGGCGGCTGTTTTCAACGGGGGGGAGTTGCTGGAACAGTGGACGTTCGGCTGCCGCGAGGTCGGTCGGTTGGACGGTATCTTCCATAGGTACGCCGGGATAACGCGTTCCGTCCTCTCTTCCACCCGCGGCGAGTGCATGGAACCGGAACGGCTTCTGCGCACGCGGACGCAGTATTTTCTGAAATTCGTTCCTGCCACGCCCGTGCCACTGGAGAATCGGTACGGGACGCCGCAGACGCTGGGGTGCGACCGGCTGGCGGCTGCGGTCGGAGGAGCGAAGATGTTTCCGGGGCGCAACCTGCTCATCGTCGATTTCGGCTCGGCCATTACGTGCGACGTCGTGACGGCGGCGGGGGCCTATTTGGGCGGGAGCATCTCGCCGGGCCTCGGCATGCGGCTGCGGGCGCTGGCCGATTATACCGACCGGCTGCCCCTGCTCGATGCGGAGGAGTGCGCCGGCTATGCGGAAGAGGGGGTTCCGGCCACCACCAGGGATGCCATTGCGGCCGGTGTGGCGGGCGGTATCGAATCGGAGATTCGGGGGCGTATGGAACGGTATGCGGCCGAATTCGTCGGGCTGACCACTATTTTTACGGGCGGCGACGCTCCTTTCTTTGAAAAAAGATTTAAAAATACGATATTTGCGAACCGTGAACTGGTGCTGACCGGTTTGGATACCATATTGGATTATAATGCGGAAAGGGAAGAGAGTCTATAAAACAGCGCTGTCGGTCGTGCTGTCGTGTCTGTCGCTTGCGGCGTTCGCGCAGAGCAGCAGCATCAACACGTTCTCGCCCTATTCCTTTTACGGAATAGGGGACATCATGGCGCAGGGGCCTTCCTCGTCGCATGCCATGGGCGGCGTCGGTCTCGGTTTCAGGTCTCCCATTTCCATCAATACGCTCAACCCCGCTTCCTTCAGTGCCATCGGACAGCGGACGGCACTGTTCCAGGTCGGGCTCTACGGCCAGAATTATTATTTGAAGTCGCAGACGACGCGCAGCAGCTACAATACGTTCAATGTGAGTGAGATATCCTTGCAGCTTCCCCTTGCGAAAGGATTGGGAGTCGCTTTGAGCGTGTCTCCGTACAGCAGTGTCGGATACCGTATCGCCCAGTCGGAAGAAGGCAGCGACATTTGGGAGGACGTCGGATACGTCCATTATCTCTATTCGGGTGCGGGAGGAGTCAATACCTACCGTGCGGGTATCGGATACGCCCTGACCGAATGGCTTTCGCTCGGCGTCGAGATGGTCTACTATCAAGGCAATATCACCCGAAATTTCCAGCAGACTATCGTCCCCGTTACGGGCAGCGGTTATTATTTGGGAATGAGTTCCGACAACCAGGAGCACGTGAGCCGTGTCTTCGCCGATTTCGGCCTGCAGGCCCGGCTGTGGAACGAGGGGAACCGGGCGCTCAATTTGGGTGTTTCGTACAGCATGGGCGGCAGGCTCAACAGCAGGGTATCCGAGGTCGTCATGCATGGCCCTTACTTTTCGGCCGTGGGGTACGATGAAGTGGTCAACAGGCAGTACCGTTCCGGATTCCGGCTGCCGCACATCCTTCGCGGAGGACTCTATTATCAGGGGGAGAAGTTCAGTGCGGGACTCGATTACGGTTACGGCGGCTGGAGCGTGAACGGCGCAGACGACAAGCTCGGTGTCCGTTACCGCGATACGCACAGCATCGCGGCCGGCATCCAGTTCATTCCCAAACCGGGCGATGTGCGCCGGATAATGAACAGATGGTCGTACCGGCTCGGCGCACGTTACGACCAATATTATATGGTGATAGGCGGTCGGAACATAGATGAGGCGGCCGTAACGTTCGGCGTGGGCATTCCGTTGGGTACGCGTGCGGTGAACAACGTCAATGTGGGGCTGGAGTTCGGTACGCGCGGTACCGTAGCGGGAGGCCTCGTGAGGGAGAACTATTTCAAGGTATCGGTAGGCATCAGCCTGTTCGGCGACGACTATTGGTTCGTAAAATACAGGTACGATTAATCGAATTTAAAATCAAAAAATACGGAAATATGATGAATTCATTGAAATTGAGGCTTTTCCTCGTTACCGCCGCAGTGTTCGGCGGCGGACAGGCTTTCGCACAGAACGTACAGCTCGGACCGGAATGGGGTGAGAATGCAACGCAGGAACAGCGGTTCGAAAATGCAACGATATTCAATTTTTACAGGGACGCCTACAATACGCAGAATTACGACAAGGCGCTTACCTATCTCCCCAAGCTCATCGAGAACTCGCCCCGGGGTGCGCAGAACATATACGTATATGCAATCAACATATACAAGAACAAAATCCAGAGGAGCATGGACGTGAAGCAGCGCGGAGTGTATGTGGATTCGCTCTTCATGCTCTACGACATGCGCATTCAGTATTTCGGGGACAATGCCCGGTACGGACGTCCCTATATCCTCGTGCAGAAGGCCAAGGACTATCTGAACTTCATGCCCATGGACCGCGACGGCGTGCGCCGGGTGTTCGTCGAGGCCATCGAAGCGAACGAGGATGCTCCGGATGTGGATTTCATCAATATCTATTTCAACGAACTGACGACGGATTACAAGAACGACCTCGTGGAGACGGACGACTATCTGGAGCAGTACGAATGGTTGGCAGGATTGTTGGACAAGGTGACTGCGCCGGAGGCGGACGATGCGAAGGCGACGTTCGATTCGCTCTTCGTATCGAGCGATGCCGCCGGATGCGACAATATCGAAAAGATTTTCAAGGCGCGCATAGAGGCCAATCCGACGGACGTAACAACGCTTGCGAAGGCGTTCACGCTGTTGCTGCGGAGCGAATGTCATTCTCCCTTCATGAACGAAGTGGGCGAGATGTATTATAATGCCGACCCGACGGCGGAAACCGCCAAGTTAGTGGCTTCGGCTTTCGTCAAGACGGGAGACAACGCCAAGGCGGTCGCTTTCCTGAAGGCTGCGTTCGACAAGGAGACCGATCCGCTGGCCAAGTCGATGATTGCCGTGGAGATTGCGGGTACCGAACTCGGTCTCAAGAACGCTTCCGTAGCGGCCAACTATGCGAGCCAGGCCCGTCAGCTCGACCCGTCGAACGGTTATGCCTACATCATGCTCGCGCAGGCTTATGCCGAAGGTGCCACGGCATGCGAAGGTTTCGACAGGCAGACGGTTTACTGGCTTGCTTACGACATACTGGCAGCCGCCCGGCCCCTTTTCGAAAACGGTTCTGCGGAACAGCAGCAGGTGGACCAGACCATGAGTATTTTCCGCAGTTCGTTCCCTTCGAACGACGAACTCTTCTTCCGCGGACTGACTGCTGCGGGAACGCCCTACGACGTGAAGTGCGGCTGGATTACGGGGCGCACCACCGTCAAGATGGTCGAATAGCAGCGTGCGATAACCGAAACCGGGCGCCCTGTATGGGCGGGGCGCCTCATGTTGCGATATGACTTTCCGGTACAGGATTTCAAGGTATGGGGTGGCATTTCTCGTTGCGGGAAGTGCTGCCTTGTTATTGTCCGCCTGCAAACAGAAGAAGGTTGCGGAACAGGTGAATCCGGAAACGCTCGTCACCATGCAGACGGAGAACCTCAGCATGACCGTCAGCAAGAACGGACTGAAGTCCTATCATTTCTCCACGGCGCTGATGCAGCAGTACGGACTTGCCGGCGAACCCTATACCAAATATCCGAAGGGCATTTTCATAGAGACATTTCAGGATTCCACGGAAGTAGTCGAATCGACTCTTAGGGCCGACGAGGCCATCAATTACGAAAAGCGCGACTTGTGGATGGCCAACGGCAACGTCGTCGCATCCGGTTCGGGCAACACGCTCTACACCGAACAGCTTTTCTGGGATGCCAAGACGGACCGGGTGTATTCCAACGTGCGGGTAAAGGTGGTCGATAAGGACGGAGCGCATTACGGCGAGGGATTCGAGTCGGACAAGGACCTCAAATCGTGGATGTTCCGCGATTACGAAGGAACGCTGTTGCTGGATACGGCGCCCAATACGGAGGGCGGCGGGAACGCTGCGGAGCAGGACGGAAACGATGACAGAGGGCGGGAAGACATATCTTCCGCCGACAAGAACGGTGCATCGGGTAGGGAACGGCAAGTATTGTCGCCGGGTTGGAACCCGGCTCAGGGAACCGGTTCCCTGAGGCCCGCCCCGCTCCTGAAGGAGGGCGACCCCGGTACCGAAAACGTGTTCCGGCCGGAAGCCGACGACGAAGCGCAGCATGCGGAATGAGATGGGCTCGGTAATCGTCATAGCGGTCGTGTCGTTGCTGCTGTCGGCGTTTTTCTCCGGCATGGAAATCGCGTTCACGAGCTCCAACAAGCTGAAGCTGGAAATCGACCGCAAGCAGAACGGTCTGTTCGGCAGGATTGCGAACGTGTTCATCAACAATCCCGGTCAGTATATCACGACGATGCTGGTGGGCAACAACATCGTGCTGGTACTCTATTCGCTCAACATGACGGTCATCATCCATGTGCTGGCTGCACTGTGGCACATACCGCTCGGTACGGGAACATGGTCGGTGTTGGCCGAGTCGCTCGTCTCGACGGTCATCATCATATTCATCGGGGAGTTCACGCCCAAGGCCATCGTCAAGCTGAATCCCAATTCCTACCTCAGGGCATTCGCCCTTCCCGTCTATTTCTTTTATATTCTGCTGTATCCCGTCGCCAAGTTCGCCACGTGGCTCTCGTTCGGCCTGCTGCGCCTTTTCGGTGTCCGTGCGAAAGACAGCGACGGCATCAAGAATTTCGAGAAGGTGGACCTCGAAAACCTGCTGGAAGAGCATACGGAAACGCAGTCGGACCAGGAGAATGAAATCCGTATTTTCCAGAACGCTCTCGATTTTTCCGACCTGCTCGTTCGGGACTGCATGGTACCCCGCGTGGACGTGGAGGCGGTGGAGGTCGGCAGCACCGTCGACGAGCTGTACGGGCGGTTCATCGAAAGCCAGTATTCCCGTATTTTCGTCTGGGACGGTTCGATTGACAACATCATCGGTTATGTCAATATCAAGAGCCTGTTCCGCAATCCGGCGAGCATCCGGGACATCATGATAAACGTCCGGTACGTTCCCGAAACCATGCCTGCCGAACGGGTGCTCGAAGAGTTCACCAAGAACCGGATTTCGGTGGCGGTCGTCATCGACGAGTTCGGCGGTACGGCCGGCATCATTTCGCTCGAAGACGTACTGGAAGAGATATTCGGCGAGATAGACGACGAACACGATACTTCCGATTTGGTAGAGCGACAGGTGGGGGACGGGGAGTATGTCTTCTCCAGCCGCTTAGAGGTGAAGTACCTGAATGAGAAATACGGCCTGGGCATCGAGGAGTCCGACGAGTACGAAACGCTTGCGGGCTATATTATCTTCAACGAAAACGGCATTCCGCCCGCCGGCGCGGAAGTGAGCATCGATAACAAGCTCATCCGGATACTCAAATCCTCCTCCTCGCGTATCGAACTCGTCAAGGTCAGGCTTTTGTAGCGGTCGTTGCAGCGGGGCCCTTTTCCGTTGCGAGCATCGAATTTTTCGTTGCCGTGCAGGTGTCGTACGTGGAAAATTATTATCTTTGAAGCCGTTTTAGTCCACAAAGGCGTGCGGCATGCAGCAGGTTCGTGTCCCGGTACCGGAGCAGTACCTTTCGGCAGGGGCTTTGCGGTTATGCGTCGTCAGCGGTGATAGGGGGGAATAGAAGTACCCGTTCGCCCGCAGGTGCGGATTCCGGCAGTACGGCAAGAGAAAACGAATATAAAAAATACAGTATGGCAAGTCTTAACACTTTAAGAACCAAGGGAGGCGTGATTGTGACCATCGTCATTTTCGTGGCACTTCTGGCATTCCTTATCGGCGACGTATTCACTTCGGGCAGCAGCCTGATGAATTCGCGCAAAATGCGCGTGGGGGAAATCAACGGCAAGAACATCGGCTATGTGGATTTCCTGAACGAAGCCGACTACATGGGTTCCATATACAAGATGATGTGGGGCCGCGAATCGTTTTCCGCACAGGAGCAGGAGATGGTTTACAACCTCGCATGGGAACAGCTTATCATGGACAATTCCTTCAAGCCCGGTTTCGACAGGATGGGGATGACCGTTTCGGAAGCGGAACAGCTCGACATGCTCGACGGCGTTTACCTCTCGCCGGTCGTTACGTCCACCTTCGTCAATCCTTCGACGGGCCTGTTCGACCCCCAGTTCATGAAGTCGTTCATGAGCAGCGTGACCGGCAGCGACGGCTCCTATGCCATCTGGTCGTTCCTGCGCAACCAGATGCAGCAGGAACGCGTGATGAGCAAATACCTTGCGCTCGTTGAAGGCGGATTCTATGCCAATGCCCTCGAAGTGGCGCACGGCGTGCGGGTAGCCAATACCACCTATGCCGCCGATGTCATCGGCAAGGACTATTATACCGTGCCCGACTCGCTGGTGCACGTTACGGCGGCCGACGTGAAGAACTATTACAACGACCATAAGGAAGCGTTCCGGCAGGGTGCCGCACGCGATATAGAGTATGTGGTGTTCGATGTAATGCCGTCCGACGACGACTATGCCGAAGCGAAAAGCACCGTGGAGGATATCGCTGCGGAATTTGCCGTCAGCCAGACTCCCATGCAGTACGCAACGCTCAATTCCCAGACCAAGCCCGATGTCAATTATTACAGCGAAGGGGAGCTTTCTTCCGAACTCGCCGCACTCGCTTTCGGCGGCGGGGATGAGACGATGAGCGGGCCTACCCTCAACGGGGACGAATATACGATTTCCCGTGTGGCCGATGTGCGCATGATGCCGGACACGCTCGGAGCCAAACACATCCTGTTGCAGAAGGGACAGGAAAAACTGGCCGACAGCTTGGCCGCCGCCATCCGTTCGGGTGCCGATTTCGCAGCTCTGGCACGCGATAATTCGTTCGACCGTTCGGTCGCTCAAAATTCCGGCGACTTGGGCAGGTTCACGCCCGCTCAGGTGCCTGCGGAGTTTACCGATGCCGCATTGGAGGCCAATGTGGGCGACGTGTACGTGGTGGAAAGCCCGGCGGGATTACAGGTCGTGCAACTGACTTACAAGAGCCGTCCCGTGCGGAAGGCGCAGATAGCTACGGTAACTTACAAGGTAGACCCCAGTGCTGCGACGATACAGACCGCATACCAGAAGGCCAGCAGTTTCGTTACCGCTGCGGGCAATACAATGGAGGGATTCAATCAGGCTGTCAGCGACGGTGCGCTGTCGAAAAGGACGGTTCGTATCCGCAATACGGACCGGACTATCAGCGGACTGGAAAATTCGAAGGAAATCGTACGCTGGGCATTCAACGGCAAGGCCGGCGACATCTCCCAGATTATGGACATAGACGGCGATTACTACGTGGCCGCCCTCGTGGATGTGAAGGAAGAAGGGTATGCTCCCCTCGAACAGGTATCCGACCAGATAACCAAAACGCTCGTCAATAAGGCCAAGGCCCGCATGCTTGAAACGGAAATGGCCGGCAATACGCTTGCGGAAGCCGCTGCCGCCGCCGATGTCGAAGTGCAGGCTGTGAGCGACATCAAATGGAGCGCATTCTATATGCCCGAAATCGGAGTGGAGCCGGGACTCATCGGCGCCGTGACGGCCGTACCTTCCGGAGAACTTTCCCAGCCGGTTGAGGGTGTTTCCGGCGTGTACCGTTTCGTCGTGACGGATATTCAGACTTCCGGCGACGCCACGGCCGAGAGCGAACAGGTACGCCTCACTACCGATGCCCTCAGCTACGTGAACGAAAGGACCATGCAGGCTCTTACGGAGGAGAGCGATGTGACCGACATGAGGGTGAAATTCTTCTGACGTAGACGGTGCGTACATGACACGACGAAAATAATTTTCACCGCGGGGCCGCCGTTTTCGGGCGGCCTTCGGTTTCTTAAAAAGCGATGGATATGACATTGGAACAGCGTATCAACGAGGACATCAAGCAGGCGATGCTTGCGAAACAGCCGGAACGCCTCGCCGCACTGAGGGCTGTGAAGGCGGCCGTACTGTTGGAGAAGACTGCCGGAACGGCGCATGAACTGACCGATGCGGATGTCGTCAGAATCATGCAGAAGCTCGTGAAGCAGCGGAAGGAGTCGGCGGAGGTGTATGCGGCCGCCGGACGTGCGGAGCTTGCCGCCAATGAATCGGCCGAGGCGGGATATATAGAAGAGTACCTGCCCAAACAGTTGTCTGCGGAGGAACTGGAAGCTGCCCTGCGCGACATCATCGCACAGACGGGAGCCGCTTCTCCGGCCGACATGGGAAAGGTAATGGGAGTCGCCTCGAAGAGGCTGGCCGGCCGGGCCGACGGTCGCACCATATCGGAGACGGTTAAAAGATTGCTCGGCAATCGGTGACGGACGTTTGCCGGTCGGTGCCGGGGACGAAGATGCTGACGGATGCGTCCGACGCACGCGCGGCGTGCGTGCGGCCGATGCGGAACTGTTGTCGGGCGCATTCGGATAGGAACATGTATGGGGGCAGGGAACCTTTCGGTTTTGCTGCCCCCATTTAGCGCTTGGGCGGATTGCGTAGGAAGAACAGACGGTACGTGGCGGTCGCCTGCAATTCGTTTGTGCTACCTATGGGCGTGGGCCTCAAGACAGTTTCGGCATTGCCGGGGCCGTATTGCAGGTGTGTTGGAACGGTCGGAGTGTGCAGCGTTGTTCGTGCGGTGTTTCGGGGTTCTATGATTCGGATGCAGGCGGACTGTGTGAAAATTTGTTCATTCGGTTTGCGGGTGTAAGTTTCAAAGACAATTTCGGCACCTGCGGTGTATTGCAGGCGTGTGTTAGGGCGGTCGGGAAGGATGTGCGGAGCGTATGGCGAATCGTGGCCGTCTGGAGAATCAAGGTGGCGGAAACTTTATTGCGGGCAGGGGAGGCAATTTGGAATATCGGTAGGAGGTATGCCGTCGGTTTGTGGGATGTTTGCACTGAACTTGATATAAGGTGTGCGTTCGCCCCGAAGGGAGCGTGCCGTAAAGTTCAGAGAGGCTTTACCATATGATAGATACTGTGGCGCATTCGAGCGATGGAACCAGCTAGCCTTGCGGCTCCGGCGTCATGCGGTTGTGTACCGTCCGGTTGGCGGGAGAGGATTTCGGGAGAAGGTTTTCGGGCCAAGACATTGCTCCCGGTGCGGCGAAGCGGTAGTGGGCGGGGTTACGGGTGTGTTCCGGCTGGCTCAATCGTGCGGCGGGGAGGCCGATTGGGGTATTCGAAATGCAGGTAAGTTTGGAGGGTGCCCTTGTGTCGGGTTTCGTCCGTTTGGCAGGGATGGTACGCGTGTAGCCGCGGTTGCAATCCGGTCGTGCGGTAGGAGCATCAATATGCGGCGGCACATAAGGCCGAAGCTCCGAGGAACAGGAAAGCCTCTGGAGGGCCGGCACTGCGGGAGCCCGTACCGAGCCCTGTATTCCGTACTCATACCGATACTGATACCGATACCGATACCGATACCGATGTCTGTGCTTATGCCTGTGTCCATGCCTTCGGCCGCAACGCTGCGGGGCTTCCGCATTCCGGGTCGGTCGGACACACCGGAACTACATCGTTTCCAATGCGTAATCTATCGCCCGGTTCAGTTGGCGGTTGAAATCCGTCGTCGTACGGAACAGCTCGACCGCACGTTCGGGCATGTCGTCGGCGAGCATGAACGCTTCGCTGACGGGCCGTTCGAGGAAAACATCTTTCAGTTTGAGGTATTCTGCACAGGGACAGTCGGCAGGAAAACCCGTCGGGACCCGTTTCAGGGAATTGGTCGTGTCCGGCGCAAAGCCTTCGGCACGCTTCAGGTTGCGGATGAATGCTTCGCCGTTGAAGAGCATCTCTTCGCGGACGCTGTGCAGTACGGCGGGAGGCGGCATGTAAAGTCCCGCCGCCAGCAGGCATCCGCCCGCGGAACCGCCGGGAGCGGGAGCGTGTTCCGGTTCGATGTGCAGGTAGTAACCCGCATGTCCCGATTTCTTGCCGCCGGGACATACGTAGATGCCGATGTGCGATTTGTATGGCCTTTTGTCGTGGCTGAACCGTATGTCGCGGTATATCCGGTAAGTGCAGTCCCGCGGAGTCAGCCCGCTCACGGAATCGTCGAACGAGGCGATGCCTTCAATCAGGCGTGCCGCCAAATGTTCCGTTGCGGCCTTTACCGTCAAATAGGTGTCCCGATGGGCTTCGAACCATTCCCGGTTGTTGTTTTCCTGCAGTCCGCGCAGGAAGTCCAGTGTCTTTTTCATGCTCCGCATCGGTCGGGATTGCTGCCCGACCGATGCAAAGATGCGGAAAATTTTCTAACGACGTATACGGGTACGTTTCGTGTGGTGCAGCGGTACAGGTTTCGGGGGAACAGTCGGAAGGACGGTACGGGGCGCTGCCGGAGGGCAAAAAGAATTGAAACTTCGTCGCTTTCTTCGTACCTTTGTACCGGACAACGTACGATAAAAACGGTATTGAGGTATGGCTCTGTTCAACATATTCAAAAAGAAGAAGGAAGAGGCCGGCCCGGAGGCGCAAGCGTCCCGGCAGCAGGAGATAAACGAAGGGCTGAAAAAGACCAAGGAAGGGCTTTTCGGCAAGCTCGCCCGCGCCGTGGCCGGGAAGTCGCAGGTGGACGAGGAAATGCTCGACAGTCTGGAGGAGGTGTTGATTACATCGGATGTGGGGGTCGATACGACCGTGAAAATCATCCGCAATATCGAAGCCCGCGTGGCGCGCGACAAATACATGAATGCCGGCGAGCTGCGGTCCATCCTGCGTGAGGAAATCAGTTCCCTGCTGCGGGAGAGCGACGGGCGCCGCGACAGCTTCGGACTGGATGTGAAGGAGGGGGCTCCCTATGTCGTGATGGTGGTCGGGGTGAACGGCGTCGGCAAGACGACGACCATCGGCAAGCTGGCTGCACAGTTGGTACGGGCGGGTAAAAAGGTTTATATCGGCGCGGCCGATACGTTCCGTGCCGCCGCCATCGACCAGCTTCAGGTGTGGGCCGAGCGGGCCGGAGCCACGATGATAAAACAGGAAATGGGGGCCGACCCGGCGTCCGTGGCATTCGATACGCTGAAATCGGCCGTGGCCAACCATGCGGATGTGGTGTTAATCGACACGGCCGGCCGCCTGCACAACAAGGTGGGGCTGATGAATGAACTGACCAAGATACGCAACGTGATGGCCAAGGTCATACCGGATGCTCCGCACGAAGTGATGCTCGTACTGGACGGTAGTACGGGACAGAATGCCTTCGAGCAGGCAAGGCAGTTCACGGATGCCACGCAGGTCACCTCGCTGGCCGTCACGAAACTCGACGGCACGGCGAAAGGCGGCGTCATCATCGGAATCAGCGACCAGTTCCGGATACCCGTCCGTTACATAGGTATCGGCGAGGGAATTGACCAGCTCAAGATTTTCGACCGGCAGGAATTCGTGAACGCGTTGTTCGGCGAGTGATGCGGCGCTGTACTGCATCCGCACGGCTTTGCGCAGGCGCGTAGGGGAGGGGAGTATTTCCGACTTCCGCCCGGTATCCCAACGAAGGAAAGATGAAGACACGCCCCCGGCTTCGGCAGCGCCGCGCGGTACAT